>AQVQ01000021.1 GCA_000375685.1 crenarchaeote SCGC AAA261-N23 | reverse complement strand
TTCTTGGAATTTCTCTTATTATCAAAATTCAACTGCAGGATATCTACAATATCTCAGTGAAGAGAATCTTAATTAAAATTTTTATAATTTATATAATTTCTCATAAAATACATATTTACAAAACTTTTTTTCTAAAAATAATTCAATTTAGTTGATTAGAATATTATAAAGCTATTTTGTTAATCCTTTTTGAATATTTTTTTACTAGTTCATATACTTTTAAACACATTTTCAATGAATTTTCACCATCAATTCGCGAGTAAATAAGTTCAGGTGGAGTCATCGTTCCTTCATCACCGTACATTGACGTCTCTCTTTCCTTTCTTAGAATTCTAGATATAGATGCTAACTCATCTATCTCATTTTTAAACCACGCGGGGAATTTATCTTTTTCATTTTTTAATACCATGCCAACATCATGAAACTTAGGAGGCTCGATGCCGACTAACCTTAATGAAGCTTTTAGAAGCAATTCAACAGCTTCTTGGCATTGCCTAACAACATAGGCATAATTGCCTCCTTCAAAAGTCTCCTTGGCATGTTTAATTTTTTCTTCAGCTTGCATTAAATAAGATCTAGCCAATCTATCGTTGTTAGTCAAATTCTACGACCTCACAGAATTTAAAATCTTTCTTTCTCCAGTACCATTTTTTCCTAACCAAATCCTTTCATATTCGAGCTCATTAAGCTTTTTTCTTATTCTTTGTAATAGATTTTGTAAGAAATTGTCTTTATCGTAAATTAAAACAGCATCTTCAGTTATATCCATATATAGAGGAGAAAAACGCATAGCTTCCTCAGGAGTCTTCATTATAGGCGAAAATGAAACATAATATCCTTTAGAAAACATCTCTTTAATGTCTTCTTCCAATAGTAATTCTAAGGAATTAAAAATTCTAATCCTTTCGATTGTGGTAGGCGGAAGATTTTTAACCACGATAAAAAAAGTCTATATCACTATCCCTTTTATTATCACCCCTTGCGACGCTTCCATAGATAGCTAAAGAAATAAGGTCTTCTCCAAATTTTTCTTTAAGGAGCTTGAGCAATTTATGAATAATTGAGTTATAAGGTTCTTTCATATTATAAAAATTTAGGAATAAGGTTAAAAGAATTAAGCAATTTTTCGATGAATAAGCTTTTCCTTAAGAAGGATAAGATACCTTTAAAACAGTATAGGTCCTAGTTTCTAAAATGTTTGGTATAGATCTAATTTCATCGATTAAATCATTGAATTCTTCTGCATTATTGCAAGATATTTTTACGATTACATCTGCATCTCCTGCAACTTCATAAATTTCCTTAACTTCTCTAATTTTCTTCATTGAATCAACTATTGCTGAAGTTTTAGCTTGAGGGCTTGTTTTAATTAGTACTATAGCTGAGAACCCCGTTTTCGCTGTAATAACTACAGTAAATTTAATTTTCCCTTCATTGACAAGTCTTTCAACTCTCTTTCTAACAGTTCCTTCGCTTAATCCTAGTTTTTTAGAAATCTCAGTATATGGCTTTCTTCCATCAGCTTCAAGTTCTCTTATAATTAAGTTATCGATTTCGTCCACTGATTTACAAATATCGGCAAAAATATTTAAAATTTCGTACTTTATTTCGTAATTTTTTGTAAATAAATCGAAAAAAGTTTATAAACTTTGCCCATTAAATCAAGCATATGGGCTTTGAAGGTTTCAAAGGCTGTATAACTGCAATAGTAACTCCTTTCCAAAAAAATCTTGAGGTGGATTTTCAAGGATTAAGAAGGTTGATTAGTTTCCAAATCGAAAACGGCATTGATGGGATTGTAGTTCTAGGAACAACTGGAGAATCTCCCACAATCACAGAAGAAGAAAGAAAACAAATTCTAAAGGTGGCTGTTGATGTGGCAAATGGAAAAATTCCTGTTATAGCTGGTACAGGGACATATTCAACAGCTGAATCTATAAAAATGACAAGGGAAGCTGCAGAAATAGGGGTTGATGGAGCTTTAATAGTTGCTCCATATTATAATAAACCTACACAGGAAGGATTGTATAGGCACTTTAAAGCTATAGCTGAAAGTGTTGACATCCCAATAATTCTTTATAATATCCCAGGAAGGACAGGAGTAAACATTGAAGTATCTACTCAATCAAGACTTCTCGAAATAAATAATATAGTTTCAGTAAAGGAAGCTTCGGGAAACATCCAGCAAATTATGGATGTGATTTCTATTTTGCCTAGCAATAAAACTGTTCTTAGCGGTGATGATAACTTAACATTTCCTATAATGGCATGTGGAGGGAAAGGTGTGATTTCTGTTGTTAGCAATATATTGCCAAGACAAGTTAAAGAATTAGTTACAAGCGTTTTAAACGGAAACCTACAGAGGGCTAGAGAAATACACTACAATTTAATGCCGATATTCAAGGCGGCTTTCCTCGAAACAAATCCTATTCCAATTAAAACTGCAATGAACTTGGTTGGCCTACCAGCAGGTCCTTGCAGACCTCCTTTGTGCGAAATGAGTCAGCAAAATCTTGATAAACTAAAAACAGTGCTAAGAAAATACTATGAGATACCAATTCAATGAAAATTTCATTGATTGGATATGGCAGAATGGGAAGAGAGGTAAAGAGTGTAGCAAATGAATTTAACATAAAAGTTGTTTCAATAATCGATCCTTCAGATCCTGAAGCTACGCATAGAAAAATCGATGAAGAAGCTTTAAAAGACGCAGATGTAGCTATTGATTTCACAAGACCTGATGCAGTAGTAAACAATGTTAAGCTTGTGGCAAAAAACAAAGTAAACATGGTTGTTGGAACAACTGGCTGGTATGATAAGCTAAATATAGTTTCAGAGATAGTAAAAGAAAATAATATTGGCTTAGTTTACGGTTCCAATTTCTCTATAGGAGCTAACGTTTTCTTCAAAATCGTAAATTATGCTTCTTCATTATTGGGTAGGATTGAAGACTTTGATCCGTATGTTTTTGAAATGCACCATAGAATGAAAGTAGATTCCCCTTCAGGGACAGCCAAAGAAATTGCAAAAATTGTCCTTAATAATTTTCCCAATAAGAAAAAGCTTCAATATGAAAAATTAGATAGAAAAATTGAACCAGAAGAACTTCATGTTGTATCTTTAAGAGCAGGATTTAGAGCTGGTTTCCATTTAGTTGGTTTTGATAGTGAATATGAAACCATAGAACTTACACATAATGCTAAAAGTAGGAAAGGATTTGCAAAGGGTGCAATATTGGCTGCAAAGTGGATTATGGAAAGGAAAGGTATCTATAACTTTAACGATGTTTTCGATGAGATTATATCAAAATCTTATTTTTAAGTTACAATATTGTTTTAGTTTATGGTAATTCCTTCCAATAAATTGAAGCAGTTTACTACATATGCATTCTACGAAATTGATAGAGCAAAGGAAATAGCTGTAAAGAAAGGTTTCAAAATAATTGATTTCGGTGTAGGCGATCCTACAGAACCTCTTTATGAAGGAGCGATAAAAGCTTTACAGGAGGGAGCTGTAAAGCATGCAAGATCAGGTTATCCTTCATATATTGGAATGAAAGATTTAAGAGAGAAATGTTCAGAATGGATAAAAAGAAGGTTTAATGTTTACATGGATCCTGAAGAACAAATTACAATAACTGCTGGTGCAAAGGAAGCTATATTCCACTTTCCCATGGCATTTCTTAATGATGGCGATGAAGCTTTGATTCCATCTATAGGATATCCACCTTATAAGGCCGGTACAGTTTTCGCTGGGGGGAGACCAGTTTATTATAAACTTAAAGAGGAAAATGACTTCCTTCCAGATCCTGAAGAAATAAAAAAGCTAATTAAAGAAAACAGGAACGTAAAGTTAATTTATTTAAACTATCCAAATAATCCAACTTCTAAGTTGGCAACAAGAAAAATTTATGAAGAATTGGTAGAGATTTCCAATGAATACGATATAATATTAGCATCGGATGAATGCTATTGTGAGATATATTTTGATGAAAAGCCAATCTCAATATTAAACGTAACAGATGACTACAAGAACATCGTAGTTTTTAATTCACTATCAAAAAGAAGCAATGCCACTGGTCTAAGAGTTGGTTTTGTATATGGCGATAAAGAGATAATAAAATATTTTAGAATGTTAAAAATGCAAATAGATTCGGGAATTCCAAATTCAATTCAGGAAGCTGCTATTGCAGCTTTAAGTGATGAAAAACATGTTGAAGATAATAGAGAACTTTACAGAATGAAGCATGATATACTGATTAAATCTCTAAAAGAATTAAATATAAAATATTACGCTGAATCAACTTTTTATGTTTGGGCAAGACTATCCGAGAATACAATGGAAACATCGAAGAATTTGCTTGAACTGGATAAAGAGAAAAGGATTGGAATAAATGTCACACCAAGCAAAATGCTCAGTCTTGATCCAGAAGAGACGCTAAATTCTTATGTAAGATTTGCATTGGTACCTAGCGTTGAAGATATCCAATTGGCTTCTGAATTACTCCTTAAGAATCCATGGAAATAAAAGTAGTTAAGTTTCACGCACAAGGCAATAGCTATATTGTTATCGAAGATTTGGAAAGGAATTTAGAAAATTTGTATTCAAGAATTGCGATAATATTATCAGATAAAAGTTTTGGAATAGGTTCTGATGGCATCTTAGTATTCAACAAAAGTAATATTGCAAAAGCCAGAATGAGGGTTTTTAATCCAGATGGAAGTGAAGCGGAAATCTCAGGAAATGGACTTAGAATATTTGCCACCTACTTGAATTCAAAAGGAATTTTAAAAGAAGAAGACTATGTGGAAGTGGGTGGAAATAAAGGAGGAAAAATCGCTAAGGTTAAAATTCTAAAGGATGGTTCAGTTCAGATCAATTTAGGAAAAGGAGTATTTTTAGGAGAAATTGAAATAAATGTCGCCAAGCGGGTTATAAAGGGATGTAAGATATCATTAGGTAATCCTCACTTTGTTATCATGTGCAAGAGTAAAGAAGAAGCAAAAAGTATGCTTAACGAAATAGGAAGTTTAATAGAGAATCATGAAGCCTTTCCAAATAGAACTAATGTGGAATTTGTTTATGTCGAAGAGGAAAATAAAATAATTTCCTATATATGGGAAAGAGGTGCTGGTGCCACTCTTTCTTCTGGTACTGGAGCTTCGGCTTCAGCATTTGCCTTGTATAAATTAAATAAAGTTGGTAATAATGTAGTTGTTGAAATGCCAGGAGGAAAAATTAACGTAAAAATAGATGAAGAAGATAATATAGAAATATTTGGCAAAGCTGAAAAAATTCTTGAAGGGATAGCTTATATAAATCCTTAAAATGTGGTGGGAAATAAAAGATCATTTAAGCATAGTGGATAACAAATTATACATAGCTAACATACAGGTTTCTGAGATTGCTAGGAGATTTGGAACACCTTTATTTATTTACAATGCAAATAGAGTTGCTGAAAAGTTCAGATTCTTTTTTAGAGCTTTAAAGAGGTATATTCCACAAACTGTTAGAATACATTATTCAATGAAAGCAAACAATAATCCTAAGATACTTGAAGCATTGAGATATGAAGGGTCATGGCTTGATTGCGTATCTCCTGAAGAAGTTGAATACGCTATAGAAAACGGATTCTCTCCTGAAAGAATTCTTTTTACTGGAGTAAGTGTTCCAACTGAAGATTTAAAGAAGGTATTAGGATTGGGTGTTAGAGTCAATGTTGATTCGATTTCGCAAATAAAGAAAATATCAAAGATAAGAAAAGATATTCCGATATCCTTAAGGATAGATCCTGGAATATCAGGTGTAGGACATAGTTGGAGGACAATAACAGCTGGAAAAGAAGCTCATAATGTTCCAATCAAGTTTTCAATTCCATTGGATCAAATTAAAAATGCTGTTAATATAGCTAAGGAAGAAGATCTCAAAATTGTAGGTATACATATGCATGTCGGTTCTAATTGGAAAACCGAAGAAGAAGTAAAGGAATTTCTCCAAGCATCAAGAATATTAGTAAAGCAAGCTAAAGAAGTTGAAAATATGATAAGTGATAAATTAGAATTCATTAACTTTGGCGGAGGGCCAGGGATAAGATATTCGGAAAAAGAGAGCGATTTTCCTATAGAAACGTATTCAAAAGGCTTATCTGAGATTCTAAATGAAGAAAATTATGATGTTCAAAATGTTGCTTTTGAGCCTGGGAGATACTTGGTTGGTGATGCAGGAATACTTGTTGTAAAAGTTGTGGATATAAAGGAAAGATATGGAGATATAATAGTTGGGGTTGACAGCGGTTTCAATCATTTAATAAGACCTGTCTTATACGGATCATACCATGAAATAATAAACTGCGATAACGTAAATGGGAATGATAAGAAGTCAGTTACGATAGTGGGAAACTTATGTGAGACTGGAGATGTATTTGCTGTTAGAAGGGAGATTCCCATGCCTAAAGAGGATGATATTCTTGCGATTCACAATGCAGGTGCCTATGGTTATGTTATGGCTTCAAGATATAATATGAGAAAGCTTCCCAAGGAAGTTGTTATATACAAGTCAAGGTTAACAATCTACGAAGATGTTTATAATAAAAGGATAGTTATGGAGGAAATTATTTAGATTTAGAAGATTTAATTTCTCTGTATTTTTTAGCTATCTTAATTAACTTATTTGCAACATCAACAGCATTATAACCAAAAACTTTTATAGCTCCTTCTTTTCCAAAATCTCCTTTATCTATTATTACGTCAGGAACCTTCCCTATTCTTTTTATCGCTACTTCAACACCCCAAGGTATAGTAGCCCCTTCTTTTGTTTTTATTTCCTCGGGTTCCTCTTTTCTGTCATAGTAAGACATTGAGAAACCTAATAATTTAATAGCTTCTATTACATCTTCATCGTATTTTATATTCGCAGCTGATCTAAAATTTTCATCAAATTCCATTACTTTCAAAATTGCCCTTGCAATATGCGATGATGCACCAAATTCAGGATAGTATGATGCCTTTACCCTTTTCCCTATTCTAACTATTCTTCCTGGAATAGCAGCTACATCGTTTAGGCCTCTTGCATAAATGTTCTTGATAGCCATTCCTATGTTCATTTGAACTTCAGGAATAAGCTCAGCGATATCTTCGTTGGATTCAAGAATTTTTACCGCCTCCATTAAATTTTCTATCACTAGGTTCTTTTCAGCTTTTATTTCAAGCCATGCAACAGGATTTACAGGCCCATGTCCTTTTCCTATAGGCAAAGAGTATTTAATTGCATAATTTATGAATTCCTTTGCTTTCTTTATTGAATTAATTATATCATTTCCCTTTGCTATTTCAGCAGCTATTGCAGCTGAAAAGCTACAGCCTGTCCCGTGAGTGTTTTTAGTTTGAATTCTCTCATCTTCAAGAGTTATTATTTTTCCTTCATAATATACAACATCAATTACTTTCTCGCTTTCCAAATGTCCACCCTTTAAGACTATCGATAAAGCTCCAGTTCTTTTAGATATTATTTCAGCAGCCTTCTTCATATCTTCCAAATTCTTTATTTTCATTCCAGCGATTATCTCAGCTTCAGGAATATTAGGGGTTACAACCCATGCCAAGGGGAGTAAGTTTCTGATTAAAGATTCTACAGCATTCTCCTTTAGAAGCCTAGCTCCGCTCTTTGCAACCATGACAGGATCAACAACCAAAGGTATTGAGTAATTTTTTATCGCTCTGCTAACAGATTCTATTATTTCTTTGCTACTTAGCATTCCAGTTTTTGCAGCATCTATTCCTGTATCTGAATATACAGCTTCTATTTGTTTAACTACAATCTCAGGTAGAATTTCTTGAATAGCTGTAACTGTAAATGTGTTTTGAGCAGTAATAGCGGTAATTGCTGTAGTTCCATGAACACCTAGAGAAGCAAAGGTTTTCAAATCAGCTTGTATTCCAGCACCTCCAACAGAATCACTTCCAGCGATTGTCATTGCAATAGGAATTTTTTTATTCATTTTCAACAAACACAAAATGAACAAAGCATATTATAAAAGTATTATAAATAACTTATAGAAGCGTGTTAAATGAAAATAGGTCAAGGAAAGTAGCTTTTGCAGCTCTTCTTATAGCAGCAGGTGTGGAAATTTCTCCCTTCACATTCTTTCCTGTAAGACCTAGTTTAGTAAATCCAATACAACATGCAATAAATGTATTAGCCGGTATATTGTTGGGTCTTATTTGGGGGCTTTTATTGCTTTGGCAATAGGAGTTTTTTCATTTTCAACAACTTTGAAATTGGAAGATGCATTTATTATTATAAGTAACTTAATAATGCATTAATAAAATGGGTGAATTGCCTAGACTTGGGAAGCTTTCTTCGGATATATTTGATAGTGTAATTTATCCAAATTTAGGTGCCTATGATTCAAAAGTTATTGTTAAGCCAAAACATGGTGTAGATTTTGGTGTAATTGAATTAAATGAAAAAGAGGTCTTAATTATAAAGAGTGATCCAGTTTTTGTAGTTCCTGAATATGGTTGGGATAGAAGCGCATGGTTTGCTGTTCACATACTTGCAAGTGATATTTCTAATTCTGGTGTAGCACCAAAATATTTAGCAATTGATCTTAATCTCCCGCAATCAATGACAAAAGATGAATTTACAAACTTATGGTTAGGTATTCATAAGGAATGTAAAAAATTGGGCATATCAATTGTAACTGGACATACAGGTAAGTATGCTGGAATCGATTATCCTATGATTGGCGGTGCTACCATGTTCGCAATAGCCCCCAAAGACGGGTATGTTACTACGGAAATGGCTAAACCTGGTGATAAAGTAGTGATGACCAAAGGACCAGCCATTGAAGCAGCAGGCATTTTATCTGTAATGTTCCCACGTCTCATAGAAGAACGTTTTGGTAAAGAATTTGCTCGTAAAGCAAGCGATATTTTCTATTTACAGAGCGTGGTTGATGATGCGTTAACACTAGCAAAAATAGGATTAAGAACAGGTGTTACATCAATGCATGATGCAACAGAATATGGTGTTTGGGGTGCATTATACGATATAGTTAATGCTAGCAACGTTGGAATAAAAATCTATAAAGAAAATCTTTTCATAAGAGAAGATGTTAAAAAGATCATTAATGCTTTTTCACAATTAACGGGAGTTGAAGCAGATCCTTATGCAGCTATAAGTGAGGGTACACTTATAGCTACAATAAAGCCATGGAAAGTTGAAGAAGCATTAAAAATTTTAGCAGATAAAGGTATCGATGCACAAGTCATAGGTGAAGTTTCTGATGATAAAGGTAAAGTGATTCTAGTTACTGAAGATAATGAAGAGATTTTAGAAAGACCAAAAGAAGATCCATTCTGGCCAATGTTCTTTAAAACTTTAGAGATTCTCGGGTCTCCAAAGAGGTGAATAAATAGAATTATTCCAGATAAAATAGATCTAAGATTATTGCTTTAGTAGCTTTATTTATGGCAATCGATGTAGTAATTTCTCCTTTTTACATAAATGAAAGTCTCGTCCTTTATGGCGGGGATGAAAAGGCTTAAATATTAATTTTATAAAAATTCTTAGGAAACTCAACGACGCTCCTCTTGAGCTCGATAGAGGGCTTTATGGGACTTAGGAAGGAGCATTCAGCGTTGCAATTATTGAATGAAGGATTCTTAATAGAATCCAGATACAGGGCTGGCCACCCTTTATATGAAGGTTTATTTAAACCAGATAAAATGGGGGAAGCTCTGATCCTCCCGACTGTCCAGCAAATGAGATATGTAGCCACGAATCAATGCTGGAAACCTTTGAGCTACTCTAAAAGGGAACCCTCAACCTTCTAGGGTGAGGAGGAGGTCAGATGCAGGAGATGTGGAGAAATTATTAAGTGTAATAAATATTTCTGAGACTTTTTTAGGAAATGCCTATAAAGGGGCCTTCTTTCAAAATGGAATTTATAGGGATTTTAATGAAAGGGAAAGAATGAAAGGGAAAGGAAGCTTCTCAAAATTATCGAGAAAAGTATGAATAAATTATTCATCTATTTTAATTAGCTGAATAATTCTTATAGCAATGTTCGCAACAGAAAATCAAAACCTTATTTTTTATGAAAGCTCTATATCCTCCCTCATAAATTTTGCAACCGCAATTTACGCATGCCTCTACGTTTCTTTCAAATACCAAATCTACTAAATTCCTGATTCTGTAAGTAATTGAATCTACGAGTTGTTTTCCTTCTTGTGTAAGTTCGTAGATTTTTTTGTTCCTTTTCCCTGTTTCCTTTATCTTTAAGTATCCCTCTTTAGCCAAAGAATTAATAAAAGGATATACATTTGCAGGGCTTGGCTTTTTACCTTGAATACTTTCTAAAGTTTTTAATAATTTGTATCCGTGAATAGAGCCTGAACTAAGAATCAATAGAATATATAGCTTTGTTAGGCTCTTTATATTATCTTGCAAACTTTTTACTTTGCTCATAGTCTTGATAAGCTCATTGAATTTATAACTACGGAAATAGAGCTCGATGCCATGGCTATCGCTGCAAAAATTGGGTTTAAGAATATTCCATATAATGGAAACAGTGCACCAGCCGCAATTGGTATAAGAATCGTATTATAGAAGAAAGCCCAAAATAGATTCTGCTTTATTTTTGAATAAGTTTTCCTACTTATTTCCAAAGCGTAAATAACATTTCTTAGATCATTATTAAGCAATATAATTCCTCCAGCCTCTTTTGCGATATCGGTTCCACTTCCCATTGCTATACCTAAATCAGCAACTGTTAGCGCAACTGCATCGTTTATTCCATCTCCAACCATCGCAACTATTTTTCCTTCTTTCTTTAAATTCTCAATTATTTCAGCCTTTTTTTCAGGTAAAACTTCTGCATAGTATCTTTTTATTCCAAGCTTTCTTGCAATGGCTGAAGCAATTCTTTCATTGTCTCCTGTAATCATTATTACTTCAAAACCTTTTCTATTCAAATATTCAATTACTTCCTTAGCTTCATCTTTAATTTCATCGGCTAAAGAAAATATTGCACTCAATTTCTTATTTACAGCCAAAATTAAAACGGTATATCCTTCATTTCCAAGTTGCCTAATTTTTTCTTTTACAAAACTTGTATCTAGGCCGTATTCATGCATTAAGCTTTCATTTCCTATTAAAATTTCATGGTTTTCAAAGACCGCCCTAATGCCCATTCCAGGAATGTATTCAAAATGATTAGGATTAGGGATTTCTATTCCCTTATTTCTTGCTTCCTGGATTATTGCTTGAGAAAAAGGATGTTCAGAGTATTTTTCAGCTATAGCAGCGAATTTAAGCACTTCTATTTCATTAAAATTATCAAAAACAAGAATTTCCTGAACTTTTATTATTCCCTTTGTTAATGTTTTTGTTTTATCAAAAACTATTGTGTTAATTTTTCTTGCCTTTTCTAGATACTCTCCTCCTTTTACAAGTATCCCTTTTTGCGCACTTTTACCTGCTGCTATCATCAAAGCTGCAGGGGTTGCGAGACCTAAAGCGCAAGGACAAGCGATTATTAAAACTGCTATAAGAGGAACAATAGCGTAATTCAAAGGCAACTTAGCAAAAAAATACCAGAATATAAAGGAAAATATGGCAACTGCTACTACAGTTGGAACAAAATAGGAAGAAATCTTGTCCGCAATCTTTTGTATAGGAGCTCTGCTTTGAATTGCTTTCTCTATCAACTTTCCTACATTAGCTATAGCAGTTTCTTTGCCAGTTTTGATAGCCTTTATTTTAATATATCCATTTTTGTTGATTGTCGAAGCATAAACGAAATCTCCGATCTTTTTTTCAACTGGAATACTTTCTCCTGTTAAATTGGATTGATCAACTGATGAGTATCCTTCTATTACGATACCATCTACAGGGATAATTTCGCCTGGTTTTACAATGACAATATCACCTGCCTTTAACTCATCAATATTCACTTCAATTTCATGATTATTCTCCAATTTTCTAGCTTTTTTAGGAATCATTTCAGTAAGCTTTCTTACAGCTTTGCTTGCTTTTCTTTTTACGTTATGTTCGATTAACTTCCCAAGTAAAATAAAAGCAATTATTAATGAAGACTCCATGTAATAAATTCCAAGAGAATTTTCAGGAATAAAATTGGGTATTAGGTTAAGTTTTTGCAATACGCTTATTGTACTATACAGCCATGAAGTGGTTGTCCCTATTGCAATCAAGGTATCCATGTTTGCCTGCTTTGTCATTATAGCATCTTTAAATCCAACGTAGAAGTAATATCCTGCCCCGAATTGGACAGGAATGGATAAAATTAATAGCCAGAATTCAATTGGAAAAAAGAAACTTAACTTAACGAAAAATTCAAGGATAGCAATAGCAATTCCAAACAAAAAAGAAACGATGGTTAAATATTTTATCCTTTTGTAAGTTACTTCGGGCCTTATGAATGATATTAAGCATCCTTTGCTACAAAAGTAGTAAGTAATTGCATCAATTTCGTATTTAAAACTTGATTTGTTCTCATCAACATACATTCCGCATACAGGATCCCTAGCCATATAACAAATATTGACATATTACTTTATGATATATATAATTATCCTTTGATCAGGAGTTCTTGAAGTGATTTTCTTGCAGATTCAACTCCCTTTAGCTGCCATATAAAAGCCGCAATTAATCCTATAACCCATATCCCAGTAGCGGACAATAGGAAACTGTAAGCTGTGATATAAGATTCAAAGTACACTATAAAGGCATTTATAAAGTTAGCTAAGAAAGTTATAAAGCCAACAGTTGAAGCTCTTATGCCTGTTGGAAAGAGTTCACTTTCTAATGTGCTTATTGATGCCCATGCAAATTCAGAAAATATCATGTTAACAAACAAAGCAAAGAGAAAGAATACAAAAGGCAAAAGATTATAAATGGTCAGTATTATCAGAGAAGTTATTACGCCTCCCAAGAATGAGACGGTTGTTGATATCTTTCTATTTCTATCAATTAGAGGAACTAAAATAAACGCTCCAATAGATGCTCCTAAATTTGCTGCAAAGGTAATAAACGGAACTGAACTATAGCTGTAAGCAAAGTCTGGAGCATATGGGGAATAGTAGGCTATCATATTATAAGTTAAAAGTTGAGCTGTTGACAAGCTAATCAGTATTAATATTCTGAATAGATACTTATTGAATGCTTCTTTTATTCCTATTCCCTTATCTTCTAAAGGACTTAAGCTTACACTTTGATTTGTTATCCTGCTTACTATATTCATAGCTTTTTCATAATCTCCTTTTAGGATTAACCATCTTGGTGATTCAGGCATATGAAGTCTAGCAAAGAATACTACAATTACTGCTATTACTGCTGAGATAATCAAATAGTTCAATTGTGTAGATAGATCTGAATATATTTCACTGTAAATTAGAGCCAGTCCTGCAATCAGAGCAGCACCTATATTCCACATATTCGTAGCCAATGTTATAATTCTTCCTCTCAAACTTTTAGGCATCAATTCTGCAACAGCAGCGTAAGCTGCACCTATTTCTCCTCCTATTCCAAAGTTTATTGCAGAAGCAATAGCGCTAAGTTGTAAAAATCCTTCATGAAATAATAAGTAAGCTATTGTGGAAATAGCATAAATAGCTATTGATAAAATCATCGTTCTTCTTCTTCCTATCATATCTCCTAATCTCCCAAAAATCACAGCTCCAAGGGCAAAAGCTACTAAACTAATGGCGAATATTGAAGTAGCTTCGCTCGGATCTACTATGTAAAGTGTCAAAGGAATCAAAGAAAAAAGTATGCCGTCTAAGATAAAACTTAGTGATACAATAATGAAAAGCTTCCAATGTTCTTTGTTGTAATTTACATTGTCTATAGCATACCAACCATCTATGTTCATAGATAAGCGTAAATATTGAATAGAATATAAGTTTTTTTATAAGCGAGTTATAGAATAAAGTTATTTATAAAAGGAGCTTTGCTTTTTAATTGATTATTCCAAATGGGTATAGCAATCGAAGCAATAAACCTAACTAAAATATACAAATCAGGTACCAAAGCCTTAGACAATTTTAGTTTAGTTGTTCCTGAGAAGCAAATATTTAGCATTTTAGGAAGAAACGGGGCTGGAAAAACTACCTTTACAAAGATTGTTTCTACAATTCTTAAAGCAACAAGCGGTGAAGCATATGTTCTTGGATTTAATGTAGAAAATGAAGAAAAAGAAATAAGGAAGAGAATTTCCGTTGTGCCTCAGGAAGGTAGACCATTTAGTTTGCAAACACCCTTTGAACATGTGTTTATGTATTTAGTATCGAGAGGATGGAGTATACTTGATTCAAGAAGAAAGGCTTTAGAAGTATTAGATATGCTGGACATGAAAGCGTATAAGGACACTATATGCGGAAATCTTTCAGGAGGTTTGAGGCAAAGTGTAATGCTTGCAATGAGTATAGCAACAGAGCCTGAATTGCTTCTTTTGGATGAACCTACAATAGGTCTTGATCCAATAGCAAGGGCAGGAATGTGGGGCATAATTCAAAAGTTGAAATCCATGGGAACTTCAATATTTTTAACAACACATTATATGGAAGAAGCTGAAATGCTTTCAGATAATGTAGCAATAATCGATCAAGGAAAAAAGATTGTTGAAGGTCCTGTTGGAGAAATAAAGAGTAAAATAAACGCTAGTACTACAATACTTATTATTGGAAGTGTAGATTTGGAAGAGTTACAAAATTATGGCAAGATTGTAAAAGCTGGTTCAACATTGAGGTTATTTACTGATGAAAAAACAAGCAAAGAAGTGGTGAGTAAATTGCTCTCAGAAAAAGAAGGGATTTCATTTTCAGTAAGACCTATTTCTTTGGAAGACGTTTTTATTTATTTAGTAGGTGAGGTTATTGATTAAAAGAATATATTATGGAATAAGAACTGCAATTATAATTTCATGGTTTAACGGGATACTTTCAATTTTAAGGTCTCCGCTATCTGCATTAACTTTCTTCATTACGCCTCTTTCATTAGTTTTCTTTATCTATATCTTTGGAGGAAAAAGCGCACTTGGTTATGGTTTGATAGGAGGATTGATTTCTTCAATGGTTAGTTCAAGCATAATAGTCGAGACCGATGCATCCTTCATTAGAATAGTTTTAAAAATACAAGACATGTTCGTTGCTTCGCCTGTTTCACCAATTTCTTACGCAGCAGGTTTAGCGCTTTCTGATCTTATCCCAGGTCTTCCAGGAGTAGTTTTCTTTATCGCATTCTTAGCTATTTATAATAACTTAAACGCTATTCAGATCTTTCTAATAATTCTTTCTTTGGTAATTACTTGGGCAAACATCTCTTCATTAGGTTTTTTTATTTCAACTTTTGCACGAGATCCAAGGGATTTGTGGGTCTATGCTCCAATTTTGAGTGTAATACTAGGCTTTATTTCCCCAGTCTATTATCCTCTTTCATTCTTACCAGAGTGGGCAAGAGTTATTGCATTTCTATCGCCTACTACTTATACAGGTGAAATAATAAGAGCCATTGTAGGTTTTCCTTCAGAAAATGCATTATACTTGTTTCTTGGTCTATTGCTATATACCTTCTTATTTATCTACTTAGCTGGAAAAAGGATGAGATGGAAAGAAAAATGATTATCTTAAGTTTATTATACCAAGAATATTGTCATGGAAAATTTCCTTGTCGTAACCAAGAACTTCCATTGCTTCGATCACATTTCTGAGAAGATCATGACCTTTAAAATTTGGAAAATCGCTTCCATAGATTGTTTTTTGTCTAATTTCATCTATTCTGCTAATGTACTGTAGTATTCTTTTAGGAGGAATTGAAGAAATTTCCAAGTAAACATTTTCATAGCTTCTGGCTAAGAAAAATGCTTCATTTGTCCACAATGGCCTTCCTGCATGCGCAAGAACAATTTTTATCTTAAAATCTTTTACTACGTCATCAACAAAAATAGGATTACCGTATTTGTTTCTTGAGTTAACGGTTAAGCTCGTCCCTGTATGAATTGTTACGGGAAGATTATAATCTTGTGCAAATTGATAAACTTCTTCCAATCTCTTCAATCTCCTTTCTTCTTCTCTGTAATCATTTGGCTTGTAACCATGGTGTACAGGATGCAACTTTATTCCAACGATTCCTAACGAATACTGCTTGCTGAGTTCTTCTCTTACGTTCACATTTGCCATAGGATTAATTGTTCCATACTGTAAAAGGAAATCATAGCCTTTTCTCCATTCATATTGTTCATAGAATCCATCAACTGATTCATTATTTCCACAGGGATATGAAGGAACTAAGATGATTTTTTCTATCTCTGCCTTTTCACTATTCAAAATAAGATCTTTTGGCTTTAATTTCAATGCTTCCAAACTATCAATTCTTTTTATGAATTCTTTGCAATGATCAGGCATTTTAGAAAGTCCCAAATGAACATGGGCATCGATTACTTTGAACATTCTAGACTTTATCTGAAAAAATTTTAGAAACCTCTATCATCGTTGAAAATGCTACATTTTTAGCTTTCTCATGTGATTTTATAAACTTTATCAACCTTTCAAGCAAAATCATCCTATGTCCTCTGCCAATAACTTCTTGATGCATTGTTAATACATATACGCCTTCACTTAGATTCCTTACCATAATTCAAAATCCAAAGACCAATTCTTAAATACTTCGCTCACAGATCTAAGTCCCTGTTGAATAAAGTTGGAATATCTTACACAAATGAAAGCCTTGCCCTTTAGGGCTAGAATGAAAAGACTTAAATAATTAAAATTTAAATTTTTCTCAGGAATTTCAGTGACGCTCCTCTTAAGCTTGATCAAAGCTTTATGGGACTTAAGGAGGAGCATTCAGTATTGCCCTTTAATGAAGTATTCTTTTTAGAATCCAGATTTTGGGTTAGCAACCCTTTATATGAAGGCTCCTTTTTAGGACCAGATAAAATGGGGAAGCTCTGATCCTTCTAATGTCCAGCAAATGCGANATGTAGCTCCGAATCAATGCTGGGAACTTATGAGCTTCTCTAAAATGGAACCCTCACACTTCTAGGGCAGTGAGGAGGTCAGGTACTCAAAGTGAGGATAATCATCTAGACTCCATGAAATAGGCAGTTCAATAAGCTTTGAAAGACCTTCCTTTTTAACTTTTCTTTCAGAATCAACTTCAATGTAATTGTAAGGCCTGTAAGGTGTGAAATCATTGGCCATAAGACTTGAATCATACGAGAAGTTCAATCTTTCAAGAATTTTTAAAGTGTGTCTGGAAAGGTTCCAAAAGGGAGATCTGTAGCCTTGAGTTCTTACTCCCGTTATTTTTTCAATGGTTTCGATCCCCTTTGAAATAGATTTTGCTTCTTCATCTTCATTTTTCACCTCGTTTGGGGGTTCATGAATATATCCATGGTTTGCAATTTCATGTCCTGCATCTTTTATGGATAACACTTATTGAACGAAGTTTTATGCAGTATGACCGGGTATGAAGAAGGTTGCTTGAATATTTTCCCTGTTTAATAGCTTAAGTATCCTTTCAACGCCCACCTTTTGCAAATTCTCCCCTTGATAAGTTGCTGTAATCAAGCATTTTCCTGTGTATCCAAGTAGAATACGCATCGAAATCAAAGGTCAAACAAACATAGTACATTGAAATTTTAATTTCTGCTTTACTTAAAAACTTCAATAAAAATTAAAGTAAAGTTTAAATTATAGATCATGGTTGTTTATAAAGTTTAATGGAGACATCGAAGCATAATTCCTTGTTTTCTAAAGAAAATAGATTAAGGAATTTAGTTTTGATCGTAGTAACAATAGGCGTTCTTATGAGCGCTATTGATTCTACGATCGTTGTTTTAGCTATTCTTCCCATAAACGGACCCATGATTCCTCCAAGCAAATATCCAGGAAGCAATACCAGACTTGTATGAAAAGCGTCTAATTGTCTTATTCCTTGAAGATACAAAGTTAAGAAGAAAAGAACAGAAAAAGAGGCCGCAAACTGAAGAAATCCTGCAAATATGGAGAATGTAAATATCTTATCGTTAAAAAGGCTAATATCAAGCAGAGGATGTCTTTCTTTTATTTCCCAAATTATGAATAAAAATGTAAATAATAAACTTGATAAAATTAAAGAAATTGAAATAATTTCAAGCCCAAAATTCATGATAAAAAATGAAGAAAATGAAATTAAAAGAAGAGCTAAAGCCAAGAGTATTGATCCAACTATGTCCAGTTTCTCTTTTGAACCTTTATTTACATCTTTCATTCTAATTAATCCAATTGGTCCTACTATCAAACCTATAGGAACGTTTATCAAAAATATCCATCTCCAATCTATATCGATTAAAAATCCTCCAAGTATAACACCAATAACGGCACCTAACATCCATCCTAGATTTGTAATCCCAAAGACCTTGCCTCTTTCTCTGACATCAAAATAGTCACTCACAACTGCGCTGCTATTTGCAGTAATGAAAGCTCCTCCTATTCCTTGTATAACTCTTAAAGCAATTAAAGTAGTTATGTTATTTGCTAAACCACAAAAAAGAGAAGAAATTGTAAATATTAGAAATCCAATGTTATATATTTTAGATCTACCGAATATATCTCCTAGTCTCCCTACATGTGTTGAGAAAACGGTTACCATGAAAATGTAAGCCAGTATTACCCATACGCTAATAGCAGGAAATGTATTCAAACTTGTGTCTATGGAAGGAATAGCTAAAACAACGATCGTAGAATCAATAGCGCTCATAAGAACGCCTATTGTTACTACGATCAAAACTAAATTCC
>AQVQ01000020.1 GCA_000375685.1 crenarchaeote SCGC AAA261-N23 | reverse complement strand
AAGATTTTAAGCACGTTATTACTGAATGGCTAACTAAAGGACCACCAAATACTTTAGAAAGAGAAATTTCTATTCCTTTAGAATCAAATTTAATTATAACTGTTACAGGAGGAAGAAGAACAGGGAAAACTTATCTTCTATTCAACACTATTAACAAATTGATTAGAGAAAACAAGGCAAAAATAAATGAAATATTATACATAGACTTTGAACATAGCAGGTTAAAAGCTGTGAAAGTTAATGACTTAGATGATATGCTTAAAGCTTTTATGGAATTAACTGGTAACGAACCTTCCTATATATTTTTGGATGAAATCCATAATGTTGAAAACTATGGAAGCTGGTTCAGAAAAAGGCTTAATGCAAAAATTTATCTTTCAGGTTCCTCTTCTTCTTTAACCCCGAGGAAAATAGCTGAGGAATTAAGAGGAAGAAGTATTAATTACGAAATATACCCCTTATCTTTTAGAGAATATCTCTATTTTTTGAAGGAACAGTTCGATCCAAAATTATTATCTTATACTGAGTATAGAGGAAGAATTCTTTCTTTTCTCAGAGAGTATCTTTATTATGGAGCCTATCCTGCAGTAATATTTGAAAAGGAGAAAGAAAAATTATTGAAATCTTATTTTGATTCTATAATAGTTAGAGATTTACGAACAGTTAATCCTGAAATTGCCGAAGCTTTTGCATCATATATAATCTCAAATTATTCTTCTTTGATTACCGTGAATAGAGTTTATAATTATTTAAAAAGTTTAGGATATAAAATAGGTAAAGAAAAAGTTTTAGAACTGTTTGATAAATCTAAAGAAAGCTACTTTGCGTTTTATGTTGAAATATTCAATAAAAGTGAAATTAAAAGAAAAGTCAACCCAAAGAAGGTTTATATAATAGATACGGGCTACTCAACTGCTCTAGGATACGAGTTTTCAATTTCTAAAGCAATGGAAAATGCTGTTTATCTTGAACTTATGAGAAGAAATTATGGCGATATATATTATTGGAAAGAATTTGGGGGGTCTGAAGGAAAAGAAGTAGATTTTGTAATAGCTAAAAACTTTCAGGTTGAAGAAATAATTCAAGTCACATATGCTACAGATGTTGTTGAAGAAAGAGAAATAAATGCGATAAAAAAAGCAAAAAAAGGAACTAAATCCTAAAAAAATTACTGTAATAACTTGGGACTATGAAAATAAAGAAAATGAAATCGATTATGTCCCTCTTTGGAAATGGTTTCTTTTGCATTATTAGAAGCTTTAATACATATTTTGAAAGTCTCATCCTTAAGGACGGGAGGGTCAGAAATAAATGAAAGTCTTGCTTCTCTAAGATAGGGAGTCGATTAGTCAAATTAGCAGACATAAATCGGTTCAAATCTTAAACCAAAAATAAATAATTTTAAAAATAAAAAGCTTTATGGCATAAGTTTTACAATTATTTATTTTTAAGTAATAAAAAATACAATAAGAAAGGGATATTATTACTATATCTATTAAAAACCTTTTTCAATATTAAAAAATAGGAATTAAAGTGTTTCTTGTTTTAATTTATATAGGATAAATTTTTTGAATTATAATGTATTTAATGTAAAAAGCCATTTCCATAAAGGCAAAATTTTTATTACTTTATCATCATATTTAATATTATCTTCAAAATCCCAAGTTATTATAAACAAATCTTTACATTTTAATAATTCAGAAGCCTTTATTAGAGATCTAATTTCTCTTTTCTCTATTTCATCCTTACTACTTGCATAAGTAACTTGGATTAATTGCTTGATATTCAAACCTTGTTTTATAACGAAATCAACTTCATGTTGTTGATAATCTTTCCAATAGGAGATCTCATAAGTTGGTTTTCCAAATTTTCGCTGCAATTCCACTGCTACTAAATTTTCCAAACATTTTCCAAAATTTTCCATAAACCTAAAGCCTATAACATTAGAAATTCCAGTATCAATAGAATAAACCTTTAACGGTGAGGCAAGTCTTTCTCTAGCTCCAAAACTAAATTTCTCAATAAAGAATAACATTCTTGAGGTTGAAACAAATTTTGAAAATCTTTCCACAGTCTTTACAGGTATATTTAAAATTTTCGAAAGTTTATTGAAGCTTATTTGAGAGGAAATATTAGTTAAATAAAAGTTGGTCAATTTTTCAATATAACCGCTTTCTCTTAATTTAAACCTTGATTTTACATCTTTAATCAAAATAGTTTCGTAATATCTTTTAAGTATTTCTTTTTTTATGTTTTCATTTTTTTCTAAAACAACTTCCGGAAAACCGCCAAACTCTAAATATTCCCTTAACCTTCTCAACACTTCAGTTTTATAAATTACTGCTTCTTCATAACTATATATTGGGAATCCTTTAAATTCTAAAAATTCAAAAAAATTCAAGGGAAATACCTCTATGGCAATATCCCTACCAGCAAGCAAAGTAGCAAATTCTTCGCTCATTAGCTTTGCAGAAGATCCAGCTACAATTATTTTTGCTTCATTCTTTTCATTCAAACTTCTTACGAACTTTTCCCAACCAATTATTTCTTGAATTTCATCCAATAAGAGAAACGGTTTCATTGTAGGCCTAATAATTTCCAAGTAAGCATAGTATGCATCTAAAAGTGTTTCAAGGGTTTTCTCAAGCCTTACTTCCTCAAAATTTATATATAATACATTTTTAGCACCAAATTTCTCGACTAAATATTTAGATACTTCTCTTAATATAAAACTTTTTCCACCTCTTCTAACTCCAAATATTGAAATAATTTTGTTCGTTTCTGAAAATAAAATTTCATAAATCTTTTTTGTATAAATTTTTCTAGATATTCCAGACTCTAATCCTTTTCCCCAAAAATTCCAATCAGCAAGAACCGCAATTAAATCCTCTCTTTTCATATTTTGTATTGTATGACATAAAATTATATAAAATTTTGTCATATATGACATAAATTCAAAGATTTCATGCTCTATTATTAAAACCGTTCTTTAAAGCGAAAATTGAAAAAGCATATCTAAAACATGAATATTCCAAGTCATATCAAAATACTTTAACCATATAAAAGGGCCCTTTATTAATTGCTATTAAACTTTTATGTTATGAGGCTAAAAACGAATAAAGCTAACATTGATTGAATGGTTTCAAAGCATGAGTTTAATGAAGATAAGTACAAGAACTCTTTAGAGGACCTTAAAAGGATATGAAGAACTCCTTAGATCCTATTCTGAAGTTATAACTGCTTACTTGATAGGTTGGAAATATAGAACAATATACATGGTAATATGGATTATACTGTAACTCTTAAAGTTATACTACATTTTTTGGTATACAAAGGATAAAGGCTTATCCAAATAGCGGTACCTTACTTCTTTTTGGCGATTTAGGGATGAAGGGTATTAATAAAGCTGATATTAAACCTATTATGCTTATTAATTCACTTGCAAGTATTAAATTATAGCTTTGGGCCAATATGCCAACCAGCACTGGACCTATTACTCCTCCTCCTGTCACTCCTAATCCCCATACTAGCGAATTGGCGAAGCTGGCCGAACCCCTAGGAACCAAGTCTCCTACTATAGATAACATTAAGGGGAAAGCGCTAAACGTGAAGAAGCCAAATATTGATAATAATACCAAGCTGGGTATCTTTAGGAATATTAAAAATGATATAACAGCGCCTGCAGTGGAAATTCCGTAGATTATTCTTCTGCCTATCCTATCTGATAAAAGTCCCAATAAAGGCTGGCCTATTATTGCCGCAGCTAAGGCTATACTTATCGCTTCTCCTAAATCGAAATTATATGAATACCCATAATTCTCTACTAATAGTGTTGGAAGGAACTGTGAAATGCCCTGAGCAAAAATGCTTCTTAATAAAGATATTATTGTTAATAGTATAACTACTATCATTGGACTCTTTATGTCGCTTTTTGCAATGTTTTTATGTTCATCATCTTTAACCAAATTTACATTAATAAAAAGGGAAGGAATAGCTGCAACTAATGATAGTATGCCTAAAACTAATGCAGTTAACAACATATCTTTATGAAATATTGAGAATAAGGTTAAGGTTAGTGAGGGATATATTGCCCTACCTAAGCTCCCCATAGACCCATTTATTCCTAACGCTATTCCTGCGCTTCCTTTATATGTGATAGATAACATTGCAGCACCTAATGGATGATAAAATGCAGAGGCAAATCCTGATAATGCGACGGAGAAAATTATAAATGGCAAAGAGTTAATTTGAATTGACAACCCAAAAAGTATCAAACTTAAACCCCATAATAATATTCCAATCCCCATTATTTTTGAATGCAAGTTAATTTTATCAGCAATTCTTGTTACTAATGGTGAGGCTAATGCGGAAACGCCAAAAAATATTCCTCCCAATATTCCTATTAAAACCTTTAATACTCCAAGGTATTCTATTAAGAAAGTAAATGCGACGGGTAAAAACCAAGTATTTCCATCATTTATAAAATGCGATATCGATGTTAGAGTTAATATTCTTTGCTTCATAAATAATTAGTAAGAATACCCTTATTTATTAAATATATCCCGGTTAATTGTTCACAAATGTGTCATTAAATACAGAAACAAGGAAAACATGAAGAAATTACCACGAAAGAGAAGAAAGCAAATCTTGAAGAAGTGCTTAAAGTCTTTTACCAAATTTACCGTTCTAAAGAAGAATATTCTATATGGAGGAATGAGCTCTAATGAATGAGGAGGAAAAGCCCATTGTAGTTTAAAACCATGATGTAAACAGCCACCAGGATTATAATAAATGCGAAGGTTTTTCTCAGGACTCCCCTAGGTAACCTCGAGGCAATCGAGGTTCCTGCATATCCGCCAATTACACCACCTGCGAGATAGAGTAAGCTAATTAGAGGATAAACGTAACCATAAATGGAATCAACAGCAGCAGTTGTTATTCCAAATGTGCCCACAACTATCAGTGACGTGCCCACCGCCTTAATCATACTTAAACCTGTGCTGAACAAAAGTCCTGGAACTATCAGAAATCCTCCTCCTATACCAAAGTATCCAGAAGCGAACCCTACCGCCAGACCAGTAGGAATGACCCTAAATAAAGAGGGGCGCACTAATCCTCCTTGAGCCACAGCAGTGTCTTTTACATCCAGGGACTTTTGTCTGAGCATGAGTAGTGCCACAGCTATCATTAATATTCCGAAGAAGAATAGAAGTGATTGACCTGGCGTTATATGGCTAACGTATCCTCCTAAAGTAGCTCCAAGGACGCCTGGAATCGCAAATATTATTCCCTCAGTTAGTCTCACGTTACCTTTCTTGAAATGAAATAAGCTATCAATATAAGCATTCAGTCCTACTGCTAAGGCCGTAGTACCTACTGCAACATGATCGATGAAGTTAGAGTATTCATAGGCTAGTTCTGGGTTGGAAGCGTATTGATGAGGGACCTCGGCTAAACCCACAAAGTATAGCAATAGGGGTACAGCAAGGATAGAACCTCCTCCACCTATCAGTCCTAAACTGAAACCAACCAAGAAACCAGATATCACAGCAAGTAAGTATTGTACTAGTGTAATTACTATCTCGATCACAGTAACTAATTTACTTAAAACTTTAAAAGTTTCCTTTTATCAAAATTGAGATCGTTATTACACAAATGAAAGCTTTGCCCTTTAGGAGAGGATGAATATATTTAAATAATTATTTTATAAAAATGTCAAGAAATTCAGTGACACTACTCTAAAGCTCGATAGAGGGCCTTATGGGACTTAGGAAGGAGCATTCAGTATTTCTTTTTAATGAAGGATTCTTAATAGAATCCAGATTTAGGGCTAGCTACCCTCTTAATGAAGGTTTATTTAGGACCTGATTAAATGGGGGGAGCTCTAAGCTATAAAATGTCCAGTAAATGAGAAATGTAGCTAAGAATCAATTCTAGAAACCAATGAACTTCTCTAGAAGTGTAACCTCTCCTTTCTAGGGTATTGAGGAGGTCAGTCATAGTATTGAAGCAAAAGAAAAATCAGAAGAAATTGGATAGATATTTGATGAAATTAATTATGTAAAAGCTAGTATTCTTAAAATGATTGAAAACTATTTAACTGAAGACATATTATGAAAGGGATTAGAGAATATCCAAATCAATTTAGCTATTCGAATGCATAGAAAAAGAGCTTTGGATATATCTACGTAAAGTGGGTGGTAAAGAATTGGAAAAATAATGGGAGCATTTAAAAAAGATATAAATAATAAATGTTAAAATGAAAAAAGATAAAATAAAGTTAAATCAAAATTATTTTTATTTAAATATAGTTATAAAGAATTATAGCTATACATATAACTTTTACCTGCTGTTACTTTATGGTATTTTGCATTTCCTAGAATTTTAAATAATGAGCTATTCAGCGAGAAAATGGCCAAAGTGGAATTTGTGTTATTTTATATCGACAAAGAGAAAAGGGAAATATTCTTTGAGAATAAGGAAAAGATAAGTTTGACCTTCTTCTTGCTTTACCTCCGCATAAATCTCCTAGTGTAGTAAGAGAGTCAAACTTAACTTAAGGCACGCCTTGGATACCAGTAGATAATGATACTTAAATCCAAATAAAAGCAATAATTTGGACTTAAGTAGAAGAATTTTTCCCCATATTTATAGAACAAAATGTATTAAGTCGGCTTAAGGTTTGAACGAAAATGTACACCCAAAATAGCTTCTAGCGATCCTAATGAGAGAGGCTTAAGAAGGATAAGATTTGTTGAAGAACAACCAAGTAGATAAAGCCTTTTTGAAACCTTTTCCTAAAAATGATATATATCCCTATTTATAAAGAAGTAATTGAGATATTAATTGGCAATCATACCTAATGAAATAAAATCTTTCCAGTCTTTGAGGATACGATAGATAAACCTTTTCTCCTTGCTTTTAATTTCTTCTTCAACTCTTGAAATTATGAAACTACATAATTATGCAAAAATATAGCTCTCCTTAATATTCCCATAAGCTTGATGAAATTCGTATCGCGTAATTAGTTTATAATTGCATTCTTATAGTATCTTTCCATTTTCATATGATTCTTTATAGGTTTGTGAATTTTTAATGAGATTTTTAATTGTTGACGATATCTAAAGATTTATTCTTAATTCTAACATACTAATATTAGTTAACAAAATGAAAGACAAACCTCACACCTTCTGGGTCAGCCATAAACCAATAAATCCTCCTAAGGGAACCATAGCACTTTAAGTCGCCTGAAGGTTAGCAAAAAGGCTAATAATATATGAAAAAGCATGGCATTTTAGTAGTGAAGACTTCGTTTTTAACTTCCTTCATGCTATTTAGGTGTCTGTTCAATCTTTAAAAGCCATTTCCACAACGGAATACATTTTATTTCTGAATCATTTAACTTCAGCAAATCTTCGTAATCCCAAGTAATTATTAACAAATCCTTGCATCTGAGCAGTTCACTCGCTTTCAATAGGCTTTTAATTTCTCTTTTTTCTAATTCATCCTTTGAATGGGCATAAGTTATTTGTATTAAGTGCTTCACTTTTAGCCCTTCTCTTATTACGAAATCTACCTCACCTTTATTAATTTTTAAATACGTTATATCAAGGAAAGGATTTTCGTTCATTTTTCTTTTTAATTCAAGAAAAACTATATTCTCCATTATTTTCCCGTAATCCTTTTCAAATCTTAGCAATTTGCTTAATCCCCAATCACATACATAGCATTTCCTAGGCCATGCTTTCCTTTTGTAAATGCTTTTTTCATATCTTTCAATGAAGAATACATTCAAAGTTTCTGGTAGCTTTTCAACGTATTCATATACAGTTTCTTTGCCGAATTTTATTCCCTGAGAAGAAAGGAAATTAGCTATTTTATTTATGCTAAACTCGTTTGAGAAATTCTGGATAAAGAAGTTGAATATAAATCTTGCAACTTCTAAGCTTTTAAGCTTGAAT
Source organism: crenarchaeote SCGC AAA261-N23 (assembly GCA_000375685.1). Lineage (GTDB taxonomy): Archaea > Thermoproteota > Thermoprotei > Gearchaeales > Gearchaeaceae > AAA261-N23. Next base: position 11,010 of record AQVQ01000020.1, on the reverse strand, counting down.
CTTTCTACAAAATCGGTATAGAGTATAGTATTGTAGTATTCTCCTAGTATCCTTTCATTACCAGTTATCAAAACTTCAGGATAAGAGCTTCCCTCGATATATTCTCTTAAAAAATTCTTTACTTTTCCTTCATTCTCCAACGTGAGATATCTTTCCAACTTGAAATCCTTGATATGTAAAAATTCTCTAAAACTGAAAGGAAGGAGTAAGTAACTTAAGCTTCTTCCTCTTAACTGGGTACCGATTTCCATGCTAAGGAGCTTTGAAGAAGAACCTGAAATTAGAAGCTTATAATCCCTTTCTAATAAAGCTCTTACTACACTTTGCCATTCTGGCAAATTCTGAATTTCATCTAAAAGAAGAAGAGAAGGACTATCTCCAAAAATTTCATTATATATCGATATTATTTCGAAAATTTCATGAGGCAAGATTTTTTTGAAGATTATATTCTCAAAGTCTATATAGAAAAATACATTTTGCTTTAAGCTGAATGATTTTAAGAAAAATGTCTTTCCCGATCTTCTTGGACCAACAATTGCAATAGCTTTACCTTCAATGAATTCTACCTTTAGCTCTCTATCTATTATTTTTAAGTTGTGAATTTTTTCCTTCTCGTGAATAAAATAATCCTTGACCAATCTTCTCTCGTACATAATAACATATTAACTAGGAAAAAAATTAAAAATTTTTTCCCAGCAACTGAGAAATTTTATATTCGAATGTATTGATAATTCTACTTTGAATAATTACAAAAATGAGATCCCCGTCCCTTAGTGGTCAGTATTAGATTTCAATGAAGTCACTTTTAACGAAATTCTTATACCACTTTTCCCATACGTCGATTGAAATTATGTGAATTTCAAAAGGATTCAATTTAAATTTCTTATTTATAAGCGAAACAAATTTTACTCTTTCGAATTCATTCATACTTTCTCTTAAAATTATAGCTATGTCGATATCGCTATCAGCTCTATAATTACCTTTCACCATGCTTCCGAATACGAGAAGTTTCATAAAGTTGCTCCCGAAATGCTCTAAAGCCATTTCCTTTATTTCATTAGCATATTCTTTATAATTCTTTCTGTATTTTTCAAAGTTAATAGCCATTTCTTGCAGAATGTCAATTAATTTCATTGTTAAATTTTTCTTCAAATTTATCTAGAAATTTAAGTGATATTTCTGCACTCTTTTTACTGTATTCCATCATAGTATATCACGACTCAATATATGAAGTTGTCAATAAATCTATGATTTCTTCATTTTCTGATATAAATTCTGATATATTAATTAATCTGTTCAAATTATCAAATAATATTTTTAAATTATGAGTCTTTGGATAATCACCTATTCTCTTATATATCAAGTATCTAAGATAAAGCTGAATAGATTGTTCAACAAAAAACAAAACCAAAGTAAATCTGCTTTTCTCATAAGCTTCTCGTGCTTCTTCTTCGAAATACTTGGCTTTTTTCTTCAAAAAATCCATAGGATAATTCAATTTTAAAATTATATAATTAATTTGTTATCTTTTATGATGAGCATTAAATTACGTTTCGCATATTTGATTGCGGCGCTAATTTTAGTTGTTATTGGAACAATTCTAGGAATTCTTGCTATACTGTACTTTTACTCTTCACCTGCGATTTATATCATTCTTCATCCTATTTTTCAAATATTAGGTCTTTCATATTTCGTAATAGGTGTAGCGATTGTTTTGCTACCTTATTTCAAATCTAAGAAATTCGAACAAATCAACTTTGCTTCAGTACTATTTATTATATTAGTTTTTTCTTTTACATTTGCAATTCTAAGTATTTTCTTTCAGAATGCAATTCTAATTTTCAGAGCATCGATAACGCTATTATCTTTTATCTTGTTCTTTTATTTTTTAAGATTCTCTTTAATCAAGACTAATTTTCCAGAAGCAGATCCTTTTTTCATCATATCTGCTTTCTCTCTTTTATTATACGCTTCACTAACATGGTTATTAGACAATCTTGTATTCTTTGATCTACGATTCTTGTTGTTCTTCTTATTAGGTTTTATCGGTTCATTAATATATGCAGTTGAAACAAGAATGGTTGCAGTAAGGCAAACTGTTAATTACAAAAAAATTACATATACTGTTGCAATTTTACAATCTTTTTCCTTAATTTTTCTTTCGCTATCTTTAATATTTCAAGTAGCTTTGTATATCTCAGTTTTATTATTTCTTATCTCAGCAATTCTAATGGCTATTTCATTAAGAATATTTGAAACTAAAAAACCTCTAACTATTCATAAACTTTCAAAGAATGAAAAAAGAATAATTTATTATAACCAAATTTGCCTTATAATATCTTATATTTGGTTATTTTTAGGCTTTCTATTATTTATTTTAAATCAAATTTCTTATGATGTTTTTATTCACATTATATCATTGGGTTTTATAGGGAATACTATAATGGCTTTCGCTCCTATCTTTCTACCTTTCATTCTAAGAAAAGGAAGCATGCAGAAAGTTATCAATTTTTTAATCATACCTATTTATAATACAGGAGTTATATTGAGAGCGTCTATAAATTTGTTAAATTTCTCGCACTTTTCAGCGCTTGCAGGTATTTTGATCATAGTTTCTATATTAATTATGGTTATTAAGATACTTTCAAAATGATAAGAGTTCTTCATCTGATTCTTTAATTCATATCTTCTAAAGGAGGTGTCGAAAATTTTGTTCATGAACCCGTAAATGTTCAAAGAAAGAAAATCGAAGTTGAGATTTTCATGAGTTCTTCTTAAATTTTGAAAATTTTCAGAAACTTCGCATCATAAATGATTTTCCTTATAAAAAATAATTAAAATTGAAGAATAAAGTTTTGCAAAGCATTGGTTCATCTTCAAGATTTGAACCTTTCGGTTCTCCAATCCTTTAAGCCTTCATAAGCTCTTAATAAGTTTTCCTCATTATGTGAAGAAATTACTACACGAAAACCTTCTTCTAAGAATCTTTTAGCAATAGCAAACCTATTAGTTAAATATCTTTTTAAAAAAAAGAAATAGTTGAAACAGTTAAGAATACACTCGATGAAGTGACTCCTTTAATTTTGTCATTATAGATTATTTTATTCCATTAGCCGAATCCTTTGGCAGACAAATAGATGAATTTGCTTTTTTAATTGAATGTTGGATGAAAAACTTAAAATATAGGATTAAAGTAATTTCAACAGTAAAGTATTAATAAGAGCCTTAAATGCAGAGATGCCATCAATGTCAATTCTTTATGCCATAGAGCTAAATTTCCGAATAGAAAATTTAAATTAAATTCTATATAGCTAAATATCGCATTCGTAACTGAATCATTATCAATTTTTATAATTTTGCCATTAAGATTATAACTTGGCAAATGCTTTAATAAAATGGAAAATGATTGAAAAGATTACCCAAATAGATAAATTTGGCAGAATAGTTATTCCTGCGGAATGGAGGAAAAATTTTAGCAAAAGAATAATATTGATTAAACTTAGCGATGATGAAATTCTAATAAGGGCAATAAAAAAGCGTGGGAAGCTAACCGATTTTGTGGATTCCATTGAAATTGATGTGGATAATTTTGAAGATACGCATTCTTTGAGAAATAAAATATATGGTTAGATTTTTGGATTCCTCTATTTTCCTTCATGCTTATCTAAAGCCAAAAAGGGAGCTTAGGGATGCAGAGAAGGAAATAAAGAAAAAAGCAATAAATATACTTGAGAATATTGAAAGAGGAGAAGAAGTTGTAACTTCTACTGTTCATATTTCAGAAATTCTTAACATGATAGAAGCAAGATTAGGCTTAGACGTGACAATTCGTTTATTGCAAGATCTCCTTACCATGGAAAATATAAGAATTGAAAAAGTTGACAAAAAGGATTATGAAGAAGCTTTGGTTTTATCGTCAAGATATAAAATAAGTCCAAATGATGCTATTGCGTGTGTAATTTCATTGAGAACGAACATAAGCGAAGTGTACAGCTTTGATAAACATTTTGACAGCGTTCCTTTTATGAAAAGAATTACCGACGTAAATTATGTTAACAATAAAGAATAAAATGACATCCGTAACCTCTTTTTTATCAATTAAGAGCCTCGCCCTTCAGGACGGGAAGAAGTCAATTCAATTATTCTGAGCTTAAGAATCTATCTTTGGTTATTTAAACCTACTCTTTTACTAACAATTGTAATTTAAGATGGTTAACTACTTTAATAAGTTTAACTTTTTATAATTATGAACAATTCAAAAAAGTTTGCTTTACGCGTTAGAAAAAAAGGAATTGTAATATTACCTAAAGCGCTTAGAATCGCCGCCGGTATTGATGAAGGGAGTTTTCTAATTGCTGAAATTAGAGAAGAAGGTTTAATCTTAAAGCCTCTAAAGCCTTTAACCGTTAAGATAAATCCCGAGATCGTTGAAAAGATTCTATCTGAAGAAAAGCAAATCGAGGAGGGAAATTTCCTTGAGATTGTCAGAGAGCTACGTCATTGATACTAGTGTTGTTGTAGCTTATATAATTGAAGATGAACCAAGTAGAGATAAAGTGGTCGAGCTTTTTGTGCAATCTAAAAAGAAGGATCGACATATAAGTCCATTTTTATTTTCACTAACTTTTCCTGTAAGGAGACTATTCGAAAATCAGGAAGAAGTTTTGAAATATGTTAAAGAAGGCATGACGGTTTTAGATCATGGATGTGGCCCAGGTTATTATACAATTCCAATTGCAAGAAGAGTAAAAGAGAAAGGTTTAGTTTACGCGATAGATTCTGATAGAAGACAAATAGAAGTTCTGAATAGAAAGCTACAAAAACTTAAAATTAATAACGTAATAACATACGTGTCTAGGGATTTATCTCCAATACCTTCTAACAGTGTGGATTTCGTATTATCAAAGGATGTTCTTTGTTGTACTGTATTGCATAGAGAATTGGCAGAGGATATAGTAAGGGTTTTGAAGCCTGAAGGAATGGCTTATGTTTCAGTAAGAAAAGGCTTCAGCTCTGATCCTAGAAGTATAAGTGCAAAAGAATTATTTTCTCTTTTTCCAACTTATATAGCTAGGAAAAATGGGTTATTAAGTGCATGGGTTTTATTTATTAAGAAAAATTCCTAATTTCTTTAAAATAACTATTATAAAGCATTTATTTATCTAAAAATTATCTCTCAATTCATTATAAGTCAAAAAGTTTTAAATTCTAATATCTTCCTTAACCATGTACTTCTTTTAATCATGAAATCAGAAGTTCTTTCTAGTATTCTATTGTTCAGCAAATATACGAAATAATAATATCCAAGATTGAGATTCTTCCTTGAATATCTAAACTTCTTTGTGTTTTAACTATTATAAGTTAAGTTTTCAGATTTTAAATATGAAGCTCGCTTGCTTTCTTTGCTCTATTTACTTTTTTTAAGAGCATTTCATCATATGTTATCAACGGTGCTTCTAAACTTTTTGAAAGAGAAACATACAATGCATCATAAATTGTAATATCATTTTCAAAGGCTATTTTAATTGCATCATAAATCAATTCTTCGAACCGATGTAATACTAAACCAATTTGCATTGCAGCTTTTATTCCTAATTCAACATCATTTTCACTAAGATTAGAGTATCTTAGAACGTTTGCAAGTTCAATGAAAATTAAATCAGGAACATGTGCTTCTAGTTTTTTGCTTGCTATTTCATTTCTTATTCTTTTCATATAATCAGTTTCCTTTTCTATTAAAAACCACTTAGCTATAGCACTTGCATCCAAAACTACTTTCATTTATCTCTAAATTCCCTAATTAAATTCTTAGCTTCCTTCTCTAGCTTTGCTTTCTTTGAAATTTCCTCCATCTTTGCAATGGCCCATTCAATTTCTTTTTTTCTTACTTCTTCTACTAAAGCTTTTCTTAAAGTTTCACTTATATTTAGACCATATTCTTTAGCTTTCTCAACGATCTGCTTCTTAACTTTAGTAGACACGGTAACGTAGCTCATGTATTTATTACCCTATATGTAGTATATTAAATTACTCCCATTTAGTAAGTTATGAATACCCGATTATAAGATTACTTACTATTTCAAATTTCATAATTTCTGTAGTTAAAAATAACCGAATGAAGAAGATTGATAGAGATTTGTAGAATTAAGGTTTTCGAAGAATTAATTTCTTAGAAACTAATTCAGAATTGCATCAAATGAAAGCCTCGCCCTTTTTTGGGAATGAAAAGACTTAAATAATAATTTTAAAAGAATTTTTAGGAAATTCAGCTTTTTGAATAACTAAAAGTACTTCTAAGGAAAGTTCAAACAAATCTTAAATAGTATAATTTAAATTAGTATAATTATGATTATACAAAATTACTTCAAAAATAGAGAAAAAGAATTGGAAGCTATAAAAGAATATCTAAAAAGCAATAAATTCGAACTTCTGATCATTTATGGGAGGAGAAGAATAGGAAAGACTGAGTTGGTATTGGAGGCTACCAAAAACGTGAAAAGAATATATTATCTAGCCACTACTGAAAAGAACTTAGAAAGATTTTACTCATTATGCTCAAAACACTTTCCTGAAATTTCAAAACTAAGAATGGATTGGGAGGTTTTGTTTGATTATTTGAAAGACAAAGTTGATGTAATCATTATTGATGAATTTCAGAATTTGATCGAAGAAGATAAAAATATCATGAGCGTCTTTCAATCAGTAGTTGATTTAATATTTAAAAATTCCAAAGTAAAACTGCTCTTAATCGGATCTTCTGTATCTATGATAACTTCTCATATTCTTAGTTACAAAAGTCCTTTATATGGAAGAAGAACAGGCTCTATGGAAATAGGACCAATTTCTTTTTTTAACCTTAAAAAATTCTTTCCCAATTTTGATGTTGAACAGCTCATAGAAATTTTTGGTTTTGCAGATGGAATTCCATTCTATTTAGTAAAAATAAACAAGGAATTTTGGTCATGGCTAGAAGAGGAGCTAAAGAGAAAAGATACTTTCTTGAAGGATGAGGTAGATTTTATGATGAAATATGAATTTGAAGATGCAAGCACTTACAAGTTAATTTTAGAAGCTATAGCTTTTGGGAAAACGAAAATCAATGAAATAAAGGATTATATAAAAGTAAGGAGAACGGATATAACTCCTTATTTGAAAAACTTGCTTGAGGTTAAGATGGTGAAGAGGCTAGTTCCAATTACTGAAAAAGAGAAATCAAGACATGGAAGATACTACATTTCTGATAATTTTCTTAAGTTCTGGTTTAGGTATATTTATGAAAATTTAAGTTCGATTGAGGAAGGAATATTTGATGTCAACACAATAAAACAAAGTTATAATGTTTACCTTGGAGAGGTCTTTGAAGAAGTTTGCAGACAATTTTTAATAAAAAATAGAGAGAGAATTTTTCCATTCACAAAAATAGGTAAATGGTGGTATAAGGATAAAGAAATAGATATAGTTGCTTTTAATGAGCATTCAAAGGAAATCCTTTTTTGTGAATGCAAATGGAAAGAAGAAGTTAACGCTAAAGAAATTTTGCAGGAACTAAAAGAAAAAGCCCAATATGTTGATTGGAATAAAAACGAAAGAAAGGTATATTATGCCATCTTTGCGAAGAGCTTTAAAAAGAAGGCCGAAGATAAAAATGTTTTTTATTTTGAGCTGAACGATATAGAGGAATGTTTAAATAGTTAGGTTACATATTAAGCTTTTAAGTCTTTCTATGGAAGCATGTAAGTTGGCTTGGTGCATTTTTCATTAATAATAAGCCCGATTACTATTTGTGCATTAATGCTGGAAAAGAGCCTAGGGTAGACAATAAAGTACAAAGACATATACTTATGAATTTAAAGGATGCCATATAATAGCAGAGAATGATGGATATTGCTATACTGATCCTGTATTAAGAATTGCTATTAAGAACATTAGAGCTTAGTTTCGTTTTTAAAATTCATAATAATCTTATTTCTAAGTATAACAAAAATACGAAAATATTTCTATTAATTTACATAACATTTTTACTATTTAGGATTAGAAACCATGGGTCATGTTTGGGTTGATGCAAAAATAATAAATGCTGTGACAGCTCAAGAAGTAAAGGTCACTGCTTTAGTTGATACAGGCGCAACGTTCACTATTATCCCATTGTGGGTTCATGAAAAACTGAATCTTAAAATAATAGGAAAGAGAAAGGTTGAGACGGCTAAAGGTGAGACGGAACTTGATGAGAGCTTTGCATTGGTTGAAATGGAAGGTAAACATGCGGTGACTCCTGTTCTTATCTCAAGAGAGCTTAAAGATGTTTTGATAGGCGTTTTAACTTTAGAAGCTCTAGGTTTAACAATTGATCCAACAACAGGTAAGCTTAAGGAAACAAGAATATTATTGCTGTAATGGTTTGAAAATTGGAAGAATATAAAGATATGCAAAGATTTTGTGTCAGAAAGAAAAATAGTAAAAATGATCCAAAAAGAGTCGTCACCTTCGGCTCAAGAGTCTTGAACCAATTTTACACAAATGAAAGCCTCGCCATTTATGGCGGGGACGAATATATTTAAATATTTATTTTATAAAAATGTTTAGGAAACTCAGTGACACTCCTCTTAAGCTCGATCAAAGCTTAATTGGACTTAAGGAGGAGCATTCAGCATTTATATTTAATAAAGGATTCTTATTAGAATCCAGATATAGGGCTGGCTACCCTTTTAATGAAGGTTCCTTTTTAGGATCTGATAATATGGGGGAAGCTCTGATCTTAAAATGTCCAGCAAATGCGAGATGTGGCCACGAATCAATGCTGGGAACCTATGAACCTCTCTAGAAGGAAACCATCTTCCTTTTAGGGTGGGGGAAGGTCAGTTATGCTCGAAGATGGCATTAATATAGGTCAGAAAAACCTCAGCTTATGACAAGGGAACTTCAAAGAAAAGCTGATATAGCAATAATCGTATGTGGCGGCGACGAATGTTCTGTAGTCTATGCAAAACATGTTGAAGAGTGGAATATTCAAGACCGGCCAAAATGTCCTTAGAAGAAGTGAGAAAAGTAAGAGATGAATAAAGAATAGAGTATTAGAACTTATAGAAAAATTAAACGAGGCCAATTTGTGCAATAATAGAAATTTTATTATGCCTTCTCAAGAACAAATAGGAGGTTAGTTAATATTTACAACTAAAGTTCTTATTTTAAAAGCAAAAAAGTGAAGATATTCGAATTATTATATCATTAAATAGAAAATTAAGTAAAACACCTCATTACTATATACTGTAACGTTGAAAATTTTGATGGAATAAAGCAACATTCCTATCATATAGTTATTTTTATTGCTTTTCTTGACAATGCAAAATATCTCTTTGAACTTTCTTCATCTTCAACATGAAGTTCAACAGGTGCATCGAAAGGTAGATGATAAACATCCATCGCCCTTATCAAGATGTTCTTCTTCAGCTCTAATTTATCTCTTCCTTTAATATTTCGTTTAACAACTATGAGAATATCAATATCGCTCAATACAGTTATTCTATCTTCTGCAACACCGCCTATTATATAAACTTCAGCATTAGCCTCTATATCACGCATAGCTTTAGCTATTTTCTCAGCATACTCCTTCCATCTTTTCAAATGTGAAAATCTGAACTTAACCCAGCTTGACATTCTTAACAACCTCCTCAAGAAAATTTATTATTTTCTCAGTAACCTCTATTAAAGATTTCAAATCTTCGCCATGATATTCGGCAACTTCATATCTCGAAGTAATATATGCGTCTTCAATTCTTATTAACTGTTCCCTGTATTCTGCAATTAATTCATTTACCTTTTTAGATAAATCCTCATATTCATTTTCCTTCAACATCTTTGACAAGTAACTCAATAGTTCTCTTATGCCATGTCCTTTATACTCTTTTCCGAACAATTCAAAAATGACTGCTTTAATATATAGTTTTAATGCTTGTTCTAAATGAAATGCACTTAGATCATAGAATCCTTCTTTATAATCAATCTTAGCATCATAAATAAATCTAAGAGCCCTTCTTTTTAACAGTTGAACTTTATCTCCGCTCATTTGCTTTTACACGTGAAATTAAACAACATAGTATTTGACCTTATAATTTTAAAATTTCCTTTTAAAGATGTATAAGAAAAGTAAATAAGAAGAACCAATGACTAGAGTTTTGTCCTTTATTACAGACCTTATTAAATAGGTCTGTAATAGCTAGATGAATATCATAACCATAAAAGTATTCGATTAAAAAGTTAAAGTTTGATAGTACTTAGTTTTATTCATATCATGAAGAATTATCTAAAAGGATTTTAACCAAAAATATCATAAAATAGTATGGAAAAAATAATTAGGGTTGGTAAGAGAAATAAAATCCATTTACCTAAAGCTATAGTTGAGGAACTCGGATTAAAAGAAGGAGACATGTTAGTCTTAGTATATGATAAGGACAAAATTGAATTAAGACCTTTAAAGTTACAAAGAAAATATTGGGCTGAAGTATCATTCAAAGAGGTTGAAGAGGTTGGAGAAGAAATTAGCAGAAGTCTCCAAATTAGTGGTTGATACTTCATTCATATTACCTTATTTAGGGATCAAAGTCAAGGAAATAAAAGAAGAGTTATTAGAAGATAAAGTAATATATTATACTTATTATTGATTGTGGAGCTTATCGCAGTAGTAATAAAGGAAACTAAGAAGAGAAACTTAGAAAATGTTCCTTATGAAGCGAGTAGAGGATTATCTTATGTCCTATCTCGCATAAACTTAATAGAACCTGGCTCCGAGGACCTAAGAATAATTTATACTGTTTCTAAAAAAGGTTGGAATGATATATTTGACTCGTTATTATACTCTACAAGTATTAGAAAAAAGTTACCATTACTAACACTGGACAAGGAATTTGTAGAGTTTTTAGCTAATAATGGTTTCGATATAACTGACCTCCTCGCTACCCTAGAAGGTTGAGGGTTCCCTTTTAGAGTAGCTCAAAGGTTTCCAGCATTGATTCG
>AQVQ01000019.1 GCA_000375685.1 crenarchaeote SCGC AAA261-N23 | reverse complement strand
TGAATTCAGGAACATTTACACTCATTCTTCCAAAAACTGAGCTGTAAGCTTTGTGAAGTTTTCTGATTTTCTCTATGTCTACGCCTGCTTCTTTATAAGTCTTAGGTAATTTTCTCATTCGTTATCCTCTCATAAGCCTCTATATATCTTCTCTTTACTTCTTCGATTAGCCAACTAGGAAGCTCAGGCGGAGAAGGAATTGGCAAACCTCTAATTCTCGCTTCTTCCAATTTTTCTTTATAGCCAATTTTTACAAGCCAATCTCTAACAGGTTGCTTATCGAAGCTTTCCTGAACTTTACCTTCTTCATATTTCTCCTTCGGCCAAAGCCTAAATTCATCAGGACCTAAGGAATCTGCTAAAACAATTTTTCCATCTCTATCCTTTCCAAACTCAAATTTAACATCAGCTAGAATAAAGTTTCCTTCATAGGCTTTTTTACTCATCTCCAAATAAAGTTCAATGCATACATTCTTAAGGTATTCATACTCTTCTTCATTAAGCCAATTCTTTTCAATTATTTCACTCTTACCTATAGGTCTATCCTTCTCTTCATACTTTGTAGTAGTTTCAAAGAAAGGCTCTTTAAGCTTCCTTGCAAGTATCGGTTCTTCATTTATATCGATCAGTCCTTTTATCATTCTTTCGTACAATGAACCGTAAATGTATCCTCTAACTATGAATTCAAGCGGTATCATTTTTAACTCTTTTACGATCAATATATTAGGCTCGATTGCTTCAACCATATGATTTGGAAATTTTAAGTATTCGAACCAAAATTTAGCAAACTTGAATAAAATTCTTCCTTTCATTGGAACATATGAAGGAAGAACAACATCAAAGGCAGAAATTCTATCAGTAAAAACAAAAGCTAACTTTTCAGAAGAAACTCTATAAATATCCTTTACTTTACCCCTTTTTATCAATTGATAACTCTCCACTATTGTATATAATATTCTTTTTAGGTAAAATTGTTTTACATATTGGTTTTAGATTACCTTCTAGTCATTCTAAAATCAATACTTTCAATAATATAGATAAGAGAATTTGCAATATTCTACATAATGAAAAAATACGCGTTGGTATCAGTTACTGAGAAAAGCCAAGTCTTAGTAGAACTTTGTAAAAAAATAAAGCAAATAGGCTATGAAATAATTGCAACTAAAGGAACAAAAAATTTTCTTGAATTGAACGGTGTAGCTTGCAAGGGGATCGATGAATTGTTTGGATTTAAAGAAGCAGGCGTAGACATAGAGAAAATCAGAAAACTTCACAAAGCTTACAGCTCAGTTTTTGGAAGAATGAGTGTAAATGTTCCTGAATTCAAGCCTGTTTTGCAAATAGGACATTATGCTGGAGTTTTGGAATTCGGAGAACATCTTTTTGCTTTTCATGTTGACGGTGTTGGAACCAAGATATTGATTGCACAGATGATGAACTATTATGAAACGATTGGACAAGATGTGGTTGCGATGGGAGTAAACGATATTGTATGCATTGGTGCTAGGCCTGTTGCATTCATGGATTACCTTGCTATAGAAAAACCGAACAAAAAAATGATATCAGAGCTTATAAATGGAATAAGAAAGGCAGCTGAACAAAGCAATGTTCATGTTATTGCAGGGGAAACTGCTGTAATACCTGAGATGATAAAGGGTGCTAAAAAATCCCATGGATTCGATATCGTTGGATTCACTTTCGGACATTTAAGGAAGGAAGATTTAATTGATGGTTCAAGAATTCAAAAGAACGATATAATAATTGGTTTAGAAAGTAATGGTTTGCACAGCAACGGTTATACTCTTGTAAGGAAAGTACTTCTTGAAAAATACAGCTTAACCGAGAAAATAATGGAACTTGGGGGAATTCTGGGAGAGGAATTATTAAAGCCTACAAAAATATACTCAAAATGCATTCTTGAAATAATAGATAAGTTTCAAGTCAATGGATTAGCACATATAACTGGAGGAGGATTTACAAAGCTTTTAAGGCTTTCTAAAAGCAAGGACATTGGTTTTTCCTTGGAAAAGTTTCCTCCTATGCCTCCAATATTTAAGCTAATAATGAAAGCAGGCGATATATCTGTAAGCGAAATGTTCAAGACGTTCAACTGCGGAATAGGATTTTGTATAATTGCTGATAAAGCTTTGGAGGATGAAATTATCGAAATATGCGAAAAACATGGAATTAAAGCTCAAACAATTGGGAAGGTTGTAAGTAAAAGGGGAGTTTTCGTAAAATATAAAGGTAGAAAAATAGTTTTATATTAGGTATATTAAATGCTAGGAGAAAATTGTGGAGTAACTGGAGCTTATACAATTGATGATATAGCTCCTTATTTGATTTATAATTCCTTAGTTGCTTTGCAACATAGAGGACAGGAAGCATGTGGAATTGCGGTTTTAAAAGAAAGAGAGATAATAGTTGAGAAAAGTTTAGGACTGGTTACAAACAGCTTTAATGCTGAGAAGCTTGATAAAATTAAAAGCAATTTGGGAATAGGGCATGTTAGATATTCAACAACTGGAACTTCTAGCATAGATGAAGCACATCCTATTCTTGTAAAGAATTCTGATTTTGAAATAGCTCTTGCTTTCAATGGAAATATAGTTAACTTCCTTCAAATAAGGAAAGAGCTTAAAGAATTTGGTTATGAGTTTTTAACTAAAAGTGATGGAGAAGTATTGGCAAAGTTATTTTTCGAAGAATATAAAAGTAAAAAAGACGTTGAAAAAGCAGTAAATTCTGTTTTTGATAAACTGGATGGAGCTTATTCTGTTGTAGCAATTACTAGCAATAAAGAGTTAATTGCCTTTAGGGATGAGCATGGATTTAGACCTTTAAACTACGGAAAAGATACAGCTGGAAACTTGCTAATTGCTTCAGAAACTGTGGCATTTGATATCAATGAAATATCGAAATTTGAAAGGATTCAGCCTGGAGAGCTTTTAATTATGAATGAAGGAATATTGGAAAAGATTAAAATAAGGGATCCTAAGCCTTCTTTCTGCATGTTTGAGTATGTTTACTTCAGTAGACCAGATAGCGTTTTTGAAGATAAAGTTGTATATGAAGTGAGATATAATCTTGGAAAGGAACTTGCTAATACATATAAAACAGAAGCTGACATAATAGTGCCAGTTCCAGATACATCAAGACCTGCTGCAGAAGCTATTTCACATGTAACAGGCTTACCTGTAGTTGAAGGGTTGATAAAGAATAGATACATTGGAAGAACTTTCATAATGCCTACGCAGAAAGAAAGGGATAGCAATATTAAAGCAAAGCTAAATGCGGTAAAGTCATTGATAAGAGGAAAGAAGGTGCTTCTAGTAGATGATAGTATTGTAAGAGGAACTACGATGAAAAGAATTGTTGAATTGATTAGGAAAGCTGGAGTAAAGAGCGTAGAAGTATGGATCACATGTCCTCCAATAATCTCTCCATGTTTTTACGGAATCGATATAGCAATACATGGAGAACTTATAGCTTTAAATAAAAGTATAGAAGAAATAGCGAAGGAAATAGGAGCTGATAAGCTTTGTTACCAAACAATGGAAGGATTGATAAGAGCTATAGGGCATGAAAATAAACTTTGCTTAGGTTGCTTAACTGGAAAGTATCCTACAAAACTTGCACAATCATTGTCTGATGAAATGAAATCGAAAGTTATGATTGAAAGAAATAGATATTGGGAAATAGAAGCAAGATAATGTATAAAGCTTGTGTAATAGGCGAAGGAGGAAGAGAGCATGCTATTGCAAGGAAGCTATTTGAAGATGGAGCAAATATCTATGCTTACATGGCTTTTAAGAATCCAGGAATTTCAAGAATTGCTACAAAGATTGAAATAGGAAAGCTTACAGATTTTGAGAACATAAAGAATTTTGCTTTGAGCAACGATGTCGATTTTATCATTCCAGGTCCTGAACTTCCTATTGTTGAAGGAATAGCTGATTTTTTAGACAAGCATCAAATTCCTTGTGTTTGCCCTTTTAAGAAAGTTGCTAGGATTGAGGGAAGCAAATCCTTTGCAAGAAATTTGATGAGAAAACATAGAATAAACGCCTTTCCAAGCTTTAAAATTGTTGAAAATTTGGATGAATTCAAAGAAGCTGTAAAAGAAATAAATGATTACGTTATAAAGCCTGATGGATTAACAGGAGGTAAAGGAGTTAGAGTTTTAGGTGAGCATTTTTTCAATTTAGAAGAAGCCTTGGATTACGCTGATAAGGTTCTAAAGGTTCATGGAAGACTCTTGGTTGAAGAGAAGATGAAGGGAGAAGAATTTGTTTTACAGTGCTTTACAGATGGAATAAGATGCTCTCCTATGCCTTTAGTCCATGATCATAAAAGAGCTTATGATGATGATAAAGGCCCAAATACAGGAGGAATGGGTTCGATTAGCTATTATAACCATTTGCTTCCCTTTGTTCCTTCGAATTATTATGAAGAAGCTTTAAGGATAATGAATGAAACAATTTTAGCTTTAAGAAAAGAAACTGGAATTTCATACAAAGGAATACTTTATGGTCAGTTTATGCTAACAAAGGAAGGATCAAAGATAGTTGAATACAATGTTAGATTTGGGGATCCTGAGGCAATGAATGTTTTGAGTTTAATGAATAGCAACTTCATAGATATTATTTACAGCATAATTGAAGAGAATTTAAAGGCTGCTTCATTTGAAAGGCTTTCGACGGTTTGTGTTTACTTAGCACCAAGGGGATATCCAGATAATCCTGCAAAGGATTCAAAGATAGAGGTTAATGAAGAAAAGATAAATAATGAAAATAGAAGGCTTTACTATGCATCTATAAGAGAGGAAAATGGAGAATTATTTACAACAGGATCAAGATCCTTAGCTATATTAGCAAAGGAAAAAGATATTTATGAAGCACATAAAAGCTGCTATGATGCTATTAAATACATTAAAGGAGAGCTGTTCTATAGGAAAGACATTGGAAGTGAGTATTTGATAAGAAAAAGAATTGAAAATCTTAGAAAGATTGGAATAAAATTAAATGGTTATAGTATTTGATGGAAGGAAAAGACAGGAAGAAATTTTAAATTCATTAAAAAACGACATAGATTATTTAAAAAGAAGAAACGTAATTCCTAATCTTGCAATAATCGATGCTACAAACAATGAATCTTCAAAGATTTTCATAAAGCAAAAGATAAACGCGTTGAAAAAGCTAAGCTTAAGCTATGAATTATACAATGCAAATGAAGCAGATGAAAAAAATCTTATTGAACTTATTAAAAACTTGAATGAAAACGAAAGAGTTCATGGAATTCTTGTTCAACTGCCTTTGCCTCCAAAATTTAACACTGAAAGAATAATAAACCAAATTGATCCTTTGAAGGATGTTGATGGATTAACAAGCTATAATTTGGGCAATTTAATGCATGGAAAAGAAGAAATTGCTGCATGCACTCCTAAAGCTATAATCGATATTCTTGAATGCAATAAAATAGATGTTGAGGGAAAAGAAGTTACAATTGTAAACAATTCAATCGTTGTAGGAAAACCTTTGGCCATGATGCTTACTAGAAGGTTTGCAACTGTTTCAATTTGCCATGTTAAAACAAGGAATTTGGAAGAATATACGAAGAAATCAGAAATTTTAATCACAGCTACAGGTGTGGCTAACTTGATAAAGAATGAAATGGTTAAGGATGAAGCGATTGTAATAGATGCAGGAATTTCAAGGGTAAACAACATGGTAAAAGGGGATGTTGATTTCGAGAATGTAAAAAATAAATGCAAACTAATTACTCCTGTTCCAGGAGGGGTTGGTCCAGTTACTGTAGCAATGGTTGTTAAGAATTTAATTAACTGTTGTAAATCGCAACTAAAATGAACAAAAAGTTAAGAATAGCTGTTTTGGCCTCAACAAGGGCAACTGATATGCAGGCAATAATCGATGAGATAAACGCAGGAAAGCTTAATGCTGAAATTGTTTGTGTAATAAGCAATAAAAAAGATGCATATGCTTTAGAGAGAGCAAGGAAATACAATATTCCTGCAATTTTCATAGATACTAAGGGAAAAAGTCCTGAGCAGTATGATGAAGAGCTTTTAGCTAAACTAGAAGAATACAAGCCAGATTTAATTATTCTTATTGGATACAATAGATATCTTACTAAGAAAGTAATTGAAAAATACAGATACAAAATAATGAACATACATCCTTCTTTACTGCCAGCTTTTCCAGGTTGGGATAAAGAGGTTCATAAAGCTGTTTTGGATTATGGATGCAAAGTTACAGGATGCACACTGCATTTTGTTGATGAAAGAATTGATGCAGGACCTATTATATTGCAAAAATGCGTTCCTGTTTACGATGATGATACCGTTGATACTTTGAAGGAAAGAGTGCAAAAGGCTGAGCAGGAAATAATCCTCGAGGGAATAAGATTGTTTATGAGCAACGAATTGGAAATTATTAATAATAAAGTTAGAATAAAAAAAGATTTTATGCTTTAAAGTTAAATGTTTGTTGAGTTCCTTGAGCTGTAGTTGTTACCAATGTATATACGGTGCCTTTAATCAATGATTTGTTCAGTTGTATGTTAAGCATAACTGTTTGACCAGGTAGAACTAGTCCGTTTTTTATTACGGTACCATATGCTACAACACTGCCTGCTGCGTTTAATACTTTTGCGCTAGTTATATTAATACTGCTTGCCCCGCTATTATAAACAGTAACGTTTAAATAACCAGTAGGAGTTTTAGTAGTATTTAAATAATATATCACGCTGGTAATTACGTATGTTTCTTGATTTGCTGCGCTTGATGTAGTAGATGACAAATAACCTGAAACAAAGTAATAAAGTATAACACCTGCAGCTACTGTAATAACGATTAGAATCAATGTTGCAATTATTGGGCTTACCGCTTTCCTTTTATTTCTATATTTTATAGGTTGCATTCCTTAATTTAATATTAATTCTAATATATAAATGTTTATCATCAAACCTTAATGAATTTATAAAAGTATTACTTATGTATTACTTACGTAACACTATATAAAACTTCTATTTTAAAACATATTATAAGATTAAAATCAATTTATATTATGCCAAAAGTTGCTGTTATTATGGGAAGCAAGAACGACTGGGAATACATGAAGGAAGCTTGTGAAGTTTTAAAATCATTCAACATAGATTTTGAAGCAAAGGTAGTTTCAGCTCATAGAACTCCTGAATTCATGTTTGATTTCGCCAAAAAAGCAAGGGAGAAAGGATTTGAAGTAATAATAGCTGGTGCAGGAGGTGCTGCACACTTGCCTGGAATGGTTGCTTCATTGACCACTTTGCCTGTAATAGGTGTTCCTATTCCTTCAAAAAATTTAAACGGCATTGATTCATTGCTTTCAATAGTTCAAATGCCCTATGGAACACCTGTTGCAACTGTAGCTATAGGAAATGCAAGGAATGCAGCTTTACTTGCAATTAGAATATTATCTATAAAATATACTGAGTTAACTGATAAATTGGAAAAGTTCATTGGAGATATGAAAAATGAGGTACTTTCCACAAGACTTGAAGCTTAAAGTAGGAATTCTAGGTGCTGGACAACTTGGCTGGATGATGATTTTGGAAGGAAGGAAGTATCCTTTCAATTACTTTGTATTAGGAAATAAAGATGATCCTGCAAGAAAAGTAGCAGATAGATTCTTTACAAATGAAGAATACAAAAAAATGATAGATGAAAGCGATGTTGTTACCTTTGAATTTGAACATGTTCTGAATGAAGCTTTATTGTATGCTGAAGAAAAGGGAAAACTGTTGCCAAGATACAATTCAGTTGAATTGAAAATTGAAAGACATAAAGAAAAAGAATTCTATAAAATGAAGAACTTTCATACACCAAGATTTTTTGTTGCAAACGATGGAAAAGAAGCTTTGGAAATATTAAGAAAAGAATTCAATAACTATGGAGTAATCAAAAGATCAATAGGCGGATATGATGGAAAAGGGCAGTATTTTATAAAGAATGATGTTGAAAGATTTAATTCAATAAAGGAAATGAAAGAGAAATTCGTAGTTGAAGAGTTCGTTGAATTTGATTATGAAGCTTCGATTATAGCAACAAGCAACGGTAAGGAAGTAAAGTGCTTTGATCCAACTTATAACTATAATGAAAAAGGAATACTCATCTACAATTATGGACCCCTTGAGAATAAAATTGTTTCTGAAAAAATGAAAGAAATTGCAAAAAAATTGGCAAAGGAGTTGAACTACATTGGAACTTTTGCAATTGAGTTTTTTGTTAAAGGTAATGAAGTATTGATAAATGAATTTGCTCCAAGAGTACATAATACAGGTCATTTTACCCTTGATGCAGCATATGTTTCACAATTTGAACAACATATAAGGGCAATAACGAATCTCGAGCTCGCCGAAGCAAAGATTTTAAAGCCTTCAGGAATGGTTAATATACTTGGAATAAACAAAATTCCTGAAGAAGTTCTTAAATATGGAAAAATGTATTGGTACGGGAAAGAAGAAGTTAGAAAAAGAAGAAAGATGGGGCATTTAAATGTTGTAGGAGATTCGATCGATGAAGTTAAGATGAAAATAGAAAAAATTATGAAAATAATATACAAAGATGAATTATATGAACTGTTGTAAAATTAATCAGTTCATAAAAAAATTGATATTGTATTTAATTTACACTATAGCAAATTGATTAATAATATATCAATTTTGCTTATTACTATTACAGTGGCTAATTAAATTTGCTTCTAATAAATTCAACAATGTTATCTATAATTCTCTCTTTTACAATAGAGAAGTTAAACCAATTAAACAGCGATGGTTCTAGGTAGCATGCTAGAGCACATTTGTTGCAATTTTCAAGCCTTGACCAGTCATATTTATTCCAAAGCTCAACAATATCAATTTGCCAAGCTTTATAGCTTCCGCTGTATTCATTTAATACATAGCATGGCATTACTATCCTTCCTTGTGGATCTATGTTTATTGTGAGCCAAGGTTTGCAACGCCATCTGATTCCACGATACCAGGAATTTATTATTGCTTCAAAATATCCCTTTGTATTAACTATAGGATAACCTTTCTTCTTCATTTGAAGCAACACTATTAAAGTCTCGTAAAGTTCTTTCTTTCCTGGAGCCATTGGCTCTGCAGTAGAGTAATTGAAAGCTATTTGAACATTTATACCTATTGCTAACTTTTTAGAAAGCTTAACCAAATCCACAGCTTGGTAATAGTTATCCTTAGTAATCGTGTAGCTAATTGAAACAGGCAGGTATTTTTTGGCCGCTTTTATTCCTTCAATTGCTCTCTCAAACGAACCAGGAATGCCTCTCAATTTATCATGCAAAGAACCTATACCATCTATCGATACGAATAAGTAATCTAAATAGTCTTTTATCTCTTTAATTTTATTTTTTAGTAACCAGCCATTAGTAACAAGAGAGGTATGAAATCTAACATAACTTTCTCTTAGTATCTCAGGTATATCACTTCGCATCAGAGGTTCTCCTCCTTCAAATCCTAAAAAGCATACACCTGCCCTTCTTAGTGATTCAAGAACGAGTATCTCTTCCTCAAGCGTTAAAAGTTTTTCATCCTTTATTCTCCAAAAAGGACACATAAGACAACGTAAATTGCAGGAAAACAAGAGCTTGTGGCCAGCTATAAGAGGAAGTTTTTTGTTTTTTCTTAAGTTAACCCTTTTAAGAAAGCTTCTAGCTATGCTTTGATTTAGCACAAATTATACAAATGCATTGTATTATATATTTTTTATACTAATCTATTAAATGCACAGTTTAAACGTTTTCAAAGGTGTTATAAGAGGTAGGAAAATTGCAATAGATTAATAAACTGCTTTTTAATTCATCAATAATTTTTATCTTTTATTTTGAAGAAAGAACACATCAAAAATTTAAGTCACAAGAAAATATCAGCTTATGGCTACTATGACTAAGAGCTTTCTAACATTTATTTTCTTTAGAAAATCCCCAGCATTGCTTCTAGTTATCTCTATAATATATAATTATACCTATTCATTATATAAGAAATTTATTAAAATTATTCTTAATTAAAAATTAAATATAATTTAAGCATATTATTGATATGAATTTTCAATTAAAATGGATATTCTTTGATCTCGGTTCAACTATAGTCGATGAAAGCAAAGCAGAGGAAATATACTTTAAAGATATTTTAGAAGTATTCTCTAAACATGGTATACATAAGCATTTTGAAGAAGTTGTTGAGAGATCAAAGGAATTAATTGCAAATAGAAACGTTAAAACTCATCGAGATCTGTTTATTTTGTTATGCAAAGAACTAGGAATTCCAGAACAAGCTAGAATTGAATTTTTGAATAAATGGACTGCTATTTATTACACAAAATTTTGGAAATTATATCCAGATGTTATAAACGCACTTGAGTATACTAGTAATAAGTATAATTGTGCTATATTAGCAAACCAAGAAGCTTATGTAAAAAAGCTGATATACGATTGCTTTAAAATAGATAAATACTTTAAATATATTTTTCTCTCAGGAGAGATTGGTCTTCAGAAACCTGATTTGAGATTTTTCAAATTTGCTCTTGAAAAAGCAGGTTGCAAACCTCATGAAGCAGCTTATGTTGGAGATAGAATAGACTTTGATATAAGACCTGCTAAAGAAATAGGAATGCTTACATTTCTGATTAAAAGAAAAGCGCTTTTTAGTATATTGCAACCTATAGATGAAAGCGAAAAACCCCATTTCATTTTAAACAGTCTAGATGAAATTAAAAAGTATTTATAACAGAATTATTTCTAAGATAATATTTCAATTTGTTATTCAAAAATCCTTTCTCAGCATGTATAAAAATATTAAAATTTAATTTAATTGAATTATAATTTTATTCTGGATAAATAAAACATGATATGATAAATTATCTTTTGCATCGACAAACTATAAAATATTAGTAAAAAATTTTAAAAATAAATTTTTTGTTGTTAATAAAAAAATTGTTTCTTTAATCTACAAGTTAATTTCTAGGCTCGTACCGCCTTGCTTCGGTCAAAGGCCTATATAGCTGAATTTTGCCTCCTGGAGTATCTAACATTTGATATACTTTGTCAAACCATTCATCCCAAGCTTTTGAGTCACGCCACTTGTCAAATGTAGCAAAATTAGGTAGTTCCCACCATTCCTCGAAGTCAAAATTTCCTCCTCCAGCAAGACTTACAAAATCACCGATGTATTTCATTCCCAACTCTTTTTCCACATTTTCAATTAGTCTTTTAGCTTCATCAGATTTTAAGAAATCTATCCAGCTATTTCCTTTGCCTGGAAGTACATTGTATCTTACAACCCAATAGACTACCATGCACAAATTTATAAATTCAAATATATAAGTTTATGGTTTACTAAAAAAGTGTAAACCCACCAATTTTTTAATGTCAATAATTTTTTCAATGATATACATAAATCGTTTATTCTACTATCAGCGTTTCATATCCTCTAGGAAAATGATTTCTACATTGAATATTTTAAGGATATCCCTTCATCAATTTATCTTTTTTGGTAAAAAAAGAAGGAAGAAAATGGAGCATGTAAACATTATTATAATTCAATTGAAGATGAAAAAATTGATACTGTTTTATATTTTTATACAGGAGAAAGTTAGATTTATAGAAAGAAAAACTTAAATTAAAATTAACATGTTAATAGGAATTTTGTATTTCAGTGACTTTGAGTGGTATTTACTTCTCATCACAACTTATGTATGGTTCTTTTTAGAATTTATTCAACTTTTCATAATCCCCTTTGTAAGAAGGAGAAAAGCGATTAAAAAGGAGAGAAAATCGACCATTATATTAATTCTGGGAATAGCGTTAAATGTGTTTTTCATAGAATTCTTCGCATTCTATACGTATTACAGCGGTATTGGTTACTTAGGAAATACTTTGTATATAGGTCTAGGATTGGTTATTCTAGGAATAATAATAAGACATTATTCAATTTACATTCTAGGCAAATATTTTTCTCCTCATGTTGAAATACAAAAAGAACACAAATTAATCGAAAAAGGTTTGTATAAATATATTAGACATCCCTCATACTTAGGCTCAATTTTATCGTTGACAGGTCTTTCAATTGCTTTTGAATCATTATTGTCTCTTATTTTCAGTTTAATATTATCTTCAATATTCTATGGTTATAGAATTAAAGTTGAGGAGAAAGAGCTTATAAAAATTTTTGGAAATGAATATTTGAATTATATTAAAAGAACAAAGAGATTAATCCCTTTTCTTATTTGAATATTTAAATAAAAAAGATATTTATTCTATGTGAAAATAACCCTTCTTTTACCTCCTGGAGAGTATTTAAAGAATCTAACAGGCTTTCTAACAGGATTTAAAGAAGATGTTTATTTATTTACAGAATTGAATCAGGAAGCGATTGAAAAGTTAGAGACCACTGATATCCTAGTTTCAACTCCTTTCTTTCCATTAAGAAGGGATATTTTGCAAAGAATGAAAAACTTAAAGTTTGTACAAGTAGCAAGCACAGGCTATGATCATTTAGATGTTGATTATTTGAAGGAAAGAGGAATTATAGTTGCAAATGTTCCAGACGCAAACGATGAAAGCGTTGCAGAGTATGTAATAATGGTTATGTTAGTTTTTTTGAAAAGATTTGATTATTCGTTAGCTTCAACTAAAGCAGGAAAATGGGTCTTAGGAGAGATTGCAAATACTACATATGATCTTAAGGATAAAATAGTAGGAATTCTTGGAATGGGAAGAAAGGGAAAGGCTTTAGCTAAAAGATTGATCAATTTTGAATGCACAATAATCTATCATGATATAATAAAGCTTAGTGAAGAGGATGAAATCAGATTCGGAGCAAGCTATGTTGATTTAGACAAGCTGTTTCAATATTCAGACATAATCTCTATACATTTGCCTTTAAACAACTCAACTAAGAATCTGGTAAACATGGATCTATTAAAAAAGGCTAAGCCAAATTGCTTTATAATAAATACTTCGAGGGGAGAGATCGTAAATACGAACGATATTATTGAAGCTTTGGATAAAGGAATAATTGCAGGATACGCTACTGATGTATATGCCAAAGAACCTCCTGACCCCAACGATCCTTTGCTGAAACATCCCAAGGTCATAGCTACGCCGCATCAGGCAGGGGTTAGCAAGGATGCTACTCTAAGAATAGCGCAAAAATCATTTGCAAACATTTTGCTCTTCCTTCAAGGCGGTAAGCCCTTAAATCAAATATGAAAGCTTCTGAGGCTTTTTTTAATGTTGCATATGATCTAAATGTAAATAGAATATACGGCAATCCTGGAACAACTGAAATTCCTTTGCTTAAATCCATCGATGAAAAAAAGATTAGATACATTCTTGCTTTGCATGATGGACTTTCTGTTGGAATGGCTGAGGGAGATTATTTCTTTTCAAACAGAATTCAGATTGTTAATTTACATACAATTCATGGAATTGGAAATTCCATTGCTTTTTTGTTCTCTGCTTTAAAGGATAAGGTACCTATGATTGTGACCATAGGACAACAAGATAGAAGGCATAGCTTTTACGATCCTTTGCTTTATGGACCAAATTCAGAGGTTTCCAAACCTGTTGTAAAGGATGTTCTTACTCCTAGTATTTCTTCAGATGTCCCGAAAATGCTTTTAAGAGCATGGAAAATCGCTAAAACTTATCCTTATGGGCCTGTTGCTTTAGTATTGCCGATGGATATGTTGGATGAAGAAATTGAAACTTTTAATAGTTTTGGAACAGTAGAAATGAGCTTTGGTTACGATGATGAAATTGTTAAAAAAATTGCAGATGAAATAAATTCATCGAATAACCCTGCAATAGTTGTTGGACATGAAATTGAAATCTTCGATGCAACTAAAGAATTATTAGAATTTGCAGAAAATTTAAAAGCTCCAATCTACAAAGAACCACTTTGTTCAAGAGGTATATTATCCAACAAAAATCCTCTAATTGTTGGAGAACTTCTTCCTGCATCGGTAATTATTAACCAAACTTTTGCCAATAACGACCTGATATTAATATTAGGAGGAAGCTTAACTTTGTATCCTTATTTTCCGTTTGAACTTTTGAAGGATAAGAAAGTTATTGAGCTTACTTACGATTATCATGAAGCATCAAAAAGGATTTGGCAAACATATGTTTGCAATGTAAAAGAGGTTTTAAAGAATTTAACTAAATTTTGCAAACCAAAATCGTTTAAAAAAGATGAAGCAAAAGAGATGCAACTTTTTACAAGGGCTGCAGCTGCAAAAAACAGAATGGGAATTGAATATGTTTTTTATAGAATTTCAAAGTATATTACTAATGAAGCTATATTTGATGAATCAATTTCAGCTACACCTGCATTAAAGGAATACCTACCTATTAAAGCAAAGAATTACTATGCAACTAGAACTGGACAGCTTGGTTGGGCTATGCCTGCTTCAACAGGATACTCAATCGCAGGAGGTAAATGCTTAGCAATAATCGGAGACGGAAGTTTTAACTATTCATCCCAAATTTTATGGTCTGCAAGTAAATATGATACAAATGTTTCTTTCATTATTTTGGATAATAGAGGATATGCTATCCTTAAAAGCTATGCGCTTGCAAGATACCCTCAAATTACCGAAGCTGATTGGCTAAGCCCAGAAACAAATTCTGAAGAGATAGCAAAAGGATATGGAATTGATTCTAAAAGTGTTTCAAATCCTGATGAACTTGATAATGGTATTTCTTGGGCTTTAACGCAGAAAGGGCCTAAGTTGCTTAGAATTGAAATAGATAAGACTATACCAAGATTATTCTAAGATGGACCGGGTGGGATTCGAACCCACGACCTTCCGCGTGCAAGGCGGACATTCTACCACTGAACTACCGGCCCTCTAATTTATATATGGCAACGGTAATTTAAAATTCGATAACCAATTTAAATTTTTTAGTGTAATAGTTATTTAGTAATGACAAAGGAAAGGAAAAGGAAAAGTTTATTCGATGAATTATTTGAGGATTTCTTTTCTGATGAATTTTCTAATTTAAGTAGCTTTGGAGGAGGATATTCAATAAGCATAACGCAATCTGGAGGTAAAACAGTTATTCATGTCAAAGCTGATAGAAACACAGATGTTCAAAAATTAAGAAAAGAATTGGAAGAACAGTATCCTGGAGCTGAAATTTACATAGAGGGAGGGAAAATCACGTTAGAAGAAATTGGTTCAGAAAGTAAAGAGAAAGTAAATACAGAAGAGAAACCGAAAAAGAAATCATTGATAGAAGTAATCGATGAGAAAAAGCTAGAAGAAGAATAATAATATAAATTCTTGTTATTAATTTAAAAAGTAAATATTCAAGGGCCCGTAGCTCAGCATGGTTAGAGCACCCGGCTCATAACCGGGGGGTCGTGGGTTCAAATCCCACCGGGCCCAATCAGTAGAAAAATTCTATATTATTACCGTCAAAATCTTGGAGAGATATTCCTTTGTATTTTTCAAAAGGAAATATTAGACCTTTATTGAAACTCAAACCTATACTATTAAGATGATTTATTAATGCTTCAAAAGAGATTATGTCAGGCAACTTGAACGAAAAGCTAAGCAATCTCACACAATCATTGGGCGTAGGAGGCGCATTCCTTCCAGCCCATATGTTTGCTCCTACATGATGGTGGTATCCACCTGCGGACATGAATATAGCTCCAGGATATCCTTTTAAGGTTACATCAAGCCCCAAAACTTTAGTGTAGAATTCTTCAGTTTTGGCCAAATCTGATACATGAAGATGAATATGTCCTATTCGGGTACCTTCAGGAATTTTATAATTTTCTAATTTTGTGTAAGATAACTCTGATAACAAAGATTCTATATCAAGTGGCAACGTGGCCATCATTAACTGGCCATTGTTGAATTTCCATTCGTTTCTAGGTCTATCGCAATATATTTCAATTCCATGGCCGTCTGGATCCATTAAATACAATGCCTCACTAACCAGATGATCAGATGCACCTTCTAAAAACCATAAATCTTCTAACCTTTTGTACATTGCTGCTAAGTCTCTTCTAGAAGGAAGTAAGATTGCAAAATGATATAAGCCCCTTGTATTTGGAGGTTTAGGCTTAGCGCTTATTTGCTCCTTTAATGCTATAAGCGGGAAATTTTCATTTGTTCCAAAAATTGCAATATCTTTAGATTTGTCGATTAATTTAAAGCCTAAGATCCTTGAATAGAAGAAAATCGATTTCTCTAGATTTGATACCGTTAAATAAACCCAACCTAATTTTGTTTCAGGAGAAATTTTAAATGACATTATATGAAAAAGATTTCGTTTAGAAAGTATTTTAACTTTCAAGAATTCTTAATCCAGTCTCACTATCAAATTTTCTCTTTAATTCGATATCGGAGATTTCAATTATCAAAGCTTCTCCTGCAAATGTGATACTCCCAGGAAGCAAATGGCCGCCATGTGCGTTCATGTCTTTATCGCTAATTGTTACGTGACAATGTATGAAAATTTCATTTCCGTCTAAACTTATATCTCCAATAAGACTTGTTATCTCAACTTCTCTATTAAATTCAGCTTCCTCATATTTTAAGGTTTTCTGGTTGTAATATGCAATTTTAAGCTTTTGAAAAGTACCTATTCCAAAGAAAAAAGCTGATTTTATTCCAATTTTGTATGCGACCTCCTTTATTTGATTAAAAATGTCCTCTCCTTTCTTGAAACGAATTACATTAAGTTTTAAATTGCTAGAAGTAGCAACTATGGCCATAAATTGAAGTATTCAAATAACCATATTAATTTTTCATTAAGAAAGTGGATAAAAAATAATTAATATAATTTTAATCTTTATAATATTACATATTTATGAAAGTAATGATTCATCTAATTTAAATTTAATATCTTCTTCCTTAAAAATTCCTTTTATATAAAATAATAATTGAACACAGGCAGAACCTTTATAAGCAATAGGAGCAAGAATACTTAGATTGTTTGTCCAAATTTGATCGTCATATTTTTTGCTTAATGATACATTTGGTTCTGCTGAAAGCACTTAAGCTTCATAAAGAAGCAAAATTAACTTATAATTTGGCCTCTCTTGATAGATTTCTCCTAGAAATGCTTTTATTTTTATTTCACAAGATAATTTCTCTTTAGCCATCCTTTTTTCTTCCTCTGGCAATTCAGGAGGCTTAAAGCTAATTGCTGGAAGACCCCATAAACATGGATGCTCCTTTTCATTCTTAGATCTTTTAACTGCTAAGAATTCGTTGTTTCTTTTTATTAAAGCAGCAACAGAGTATTTTAACATAAACTCTAAATTCCTCAACGTTTATATAATAATGGGGATGAAGACGCCGTCCCAGGATGAAATGTGATTAACTCGTGACGAGCCGACCCTATCTAACTAAAGGATACTGCTTAAGGAATGATTTCTTTGTAAACAAGTAATAGATGCCAATAAGTAGCCATATGATTGTCCATTTCAAATATCCTTCTCTTTCAAATCTTCGCAGTGAAGCTATTGTAAAACAGTTTTTAACTAGTTTGATTTTCCCAAACTTTGAAAGTCTTAATCCAAAATCTACATCTTCAAAGGCACTTAGATTCTCATTGAATCCTCCAATTTTATCAAAATATTCCTTTTTTACTATCAAACTGCATTCACCTGAAGTATGAGGGAATTTTATAAAAAACATTAATCTAATAAAAAGATTCCAAACAGTTATGAAAATCCTTGCTTTAATTGATTTTTCATAAGGCTTTATTAGGCCACAAGCAGCTATCACTTTACTTTCTTGAAAAGCCTTAAGAATCTTATCTAGCCAATCCTTTTCAAGTATCACATCTGCATTTATGAAAGCAATATAATTTGCTTTTGCAAATTTGGCCCCTATGTTCTTCCCTTGAGGAATGTTTGATCTTTCAACTATTACTAAGTCAGCATATTTTTTAGCTATTTCAACTGTACCATCGTTAGAAAATGAGTCCACTATTATTATTCTTTTTTTTACATTGCAACACATGGTCTTTTTGTAGGAAACGCTGTTGATAAATTAAAGAGCTTGAAGGTTAAAGATATTGTTACCACAAACACGGTAATGAATGAATTTGCGAAAATTGATATAAGTGGTATGATTGTTGATGAAATTTCTAAATTAGAAAACCATGTTAAACATTAACGATTTGATAAACTTTGTTTTAGCTAAAGGTTTTAACACTGTTGCTATAGGATACGATGGTTTACCATTAAGTTTTAAAAACAAGAATTTCATAGAGGCCAATCTCTTATCATACGGTATAGATATAATAGACCTAGATTCAATAACAGTTTCTTTCATGTCAAACGTTATTCATACAACGGATGCAGATTTTGGAATATTTATAGCAAGCTTTAATTCAGAACCTGACCTATTTCTAATTACAAAAGAAGGTAAGATAGTTAAAGAAATTGGTTCAATTTCGGCAAACAAAAATTTAAAAGAATGGAATGAAGTAGGGAAAATTTACAAATTTGATTATTCCCCAATAATTATAAAGGAAGTTAAAAGAATTTTTGAAATTGGATTTAAAGGAAGAAAAATTAACCGAAATATTGTATTAAACATGAGCTTCAGTCCTTCTTCCAAAATTTTCCCCTACATTCTAAGGGATTACTTTTCTAAATTGACGACTTTAAATGCAACTGAAGACTTTAACATACCTGAGAATAAAAGTTCAGATAGCAAGACCACTGAGCTTCTTTTTGAAAGCTATAATGCTGATTTAGGTATTGAAATAGATAGAAATTGCGAGTTTCTAAAAGTTATAACAAAAGAAGGATATTTGAATTCAAAAGACATCTTTAAATATTCATTGAAATCTCTGAATATTCTGGGTTTAAAATTAAGCAGATTAGCAATAATCAATGAATTAAAAGTTGAAGAAAATTTAGGTTATGAAATCATAAACTTGAGTTCTCCTTTAGAAATTGATCTAAGAAAAAATGATCTTGTTTTTGATGCTAAAAGAAACACTTTTATATTTCCCTACTTTTCTTGCTGGTTTGATTCAATGATAACTTTCTTAATGTTTACCTTAGGAAGCTTCTATGGTTGAATGGTTGAAGAAGTAGACTTTGTAATAACAACAAAAAATGAAGCCAAGTATATTAAACATACTTGTTTATCCATCAAAAATCAGAATTGCAATGTAAAAAAAAGAATAATAATAGTGGACTCATTTTCTAACGATGGTACAGTTGAAATAGCTAAAAAATATGCTGACTTAGTAATAGTTG
>AQVQ01000018.1 GCA_000375685.1 crenarchaeote SCGC AAA261-N23 | reverse complement strand
CATAAAAGCAATTTTCCATTATTTTCGCAAGTATGGATGGGCAGGAATAAATGTGCCTGTAGAATATGGTGGAGCAGGACTAAGTGCTATGCAAATTGTATTGGTTGTTGAAACGATTTCGAGATTATGTGGATATTCAGCAGGAAATCTTTATAATTTAGGGCCATGCTTTGGTTCAGAAGCTTTGATAAAATACGGAACAAAAAAGCAGAAAGAGGAATTTTTACCTAAATTGGCTAAAGGGATGATAGTTTCAATAGGATTAACGGAACCTGTAGCAGGTATTGATACTCCTGCAATAAAAACATTTGCAGTAAAAGAAGGAGATGAATGGATAATAAACGGAAGTAAAATGTGGATTACTGGTTTTCATATGGCTGACTACATGCTAACCGTTACAAGAACAACTCCAATAGAAAAAGTGCAGAAGAGGCATCAGGGAATCACTTTGTTTTTAATTCCAACAAAGGCTAAAGGAATTAGAACTAAAAAGATAAAGAAGCTAAGTATGCGATGTTTAAGCTCATTTGAAATCTTCCTAGATAATGTTGTGGTACCCGATGAATATAGAATAGGGAATGTTGGAGAAGGCTTTTATATGTTATTAGATTTGTTGAACTTAGAAAGGATAATAACTGCAGCCATGGAAGTGGGGACAGGTTATCAAGCATTAGAAAGGGCTGTAAAATATGCGAAAGAGAGGATATCCTTCGGTAGACCAATAGGCAGTAATCAGGCTATCCAATTTGCTTTAGCTGAAGCAAAAATTGAATTAGATGCTGCAAGACTTATGGTATACAGAGCTGCAAAAGTTTACGACGAAAGCAAAGATTCTAGAAAAATAGGCGAAGCATCTAATTCTGCATTATATTTCGCTGCTAAAGCAGGACATAAAGCTACTGATATAGCCATACAGGTTCATGGAGGATTAGGATTTAGTGAAGAAATGACAGTTGAAAGGTTATGGAGGGATAGTAGGTTAGGAATGGTAGCACCTGTGACTCGGGAAATGATACTTCATTATATTGGAACGCATGTATTAGAGCTGCCTCGTTCCTTTTAGTTTATGGCAACTATTATTAGACTTCCTAAGTTAGGTCTTACAATGGAAGAAGCCACCATTCTAAACTGGTTAAAAAATACTGGTGAAGTGGTGAAAGAAGGCGAAAATATACTACTCATTGAAACTGAGAAAGCGATAGTCGAAATTCAATCACCTGTTAACGGATATTTGCTAAGAAAAATGGCAAAAGAAGGAGATAGGGTTAAAGTTGGAGAACCTCTGGCTGTAGTAGGAGAAAAGAGTGAACTCGGCGAAGAACAAACAATTACATCTTATAGTAAAATTGAAGAAAAAGAAGAAAAAATTGAGCAAAGAACAACTCCTATTCAACAGACCGTGTCAAGCTTTAAGATAAGAGCGACACCAAAGGCTAGGAAATTAGCAATTGAAAAAGGAATAAATCTTGCAGAAGTAAAAGGAACAGGTCCTGATGGAATAATAACTGAAGAAGATGTTTTAAGACATATAAGATCAAAAGAAGCAGCAACTGTTGATTTCAGAGAAGTGATAAGAAAAAGAATGGGAAAAAGGATGTTCGAAAGTTGGCAGAAAATACCCCATGTTCACTATATAACAGAAATAAATGCCGAAAAATTAGTTGAATTTAAAAAAAGATTAGAAAAAGAAAATATCGATATTACCTATACTGATATAATAATTAAGGCCACCGCTATAGCACTAAAAGAATACTCTATGTTTAATTCTCATCTAATAAATGATGAATTAAAAATTTTGAGCGATATAAATATAGGTTTAGCAATAGGAACTGATTATGGTTTAGTTGTACCAGTTATCAAAAATGCTGACAAAAAGAGTATATATGAAATAAGTAAAAAAAGAAACGAACTTATTATAAAAGCTAAAGAGAAAACGTTAACACTTGAAGATTTATCAGATGCATCCTTTACTATATCTAATCTTGGAATGTATAATATCCAAGAATTCATGCCTATCATAAATTATCCTCAAACAGCAATATTGGGTGTAGGGTCGATTTATTATAGACTTACAATGACAGAAAACTCGATTGTCAACTTGCCTTATTTAAAGCTAGTACTAGGGTGGGATCATAGAGCATTTGATGGAGTAACACCGGCAAAATTCCTTAATAAAATTAAAGAGATCTTAGAAAATCCTGATTCTTTAATTTAATTAAACTAAAGAATTGATACATTTTTCGCATTATTCATACGTAACATTAAATTTCTTATAAAATTTTTCTTGATATTCTCATGTTCTTCTTTAATTTGTTTTTAAAGATAATAATTATCATGTTTTTCAATATACGACCATATTCATTATGCTAAAGATTATGCATTAAAAATATAACAATTGAAAAATCTGATATAGATATGTTTTCTATCTGTATAACAAAGAAGAATAAAAGAAATAACTGCCAGATACTTAACATTTCTTAGTTATATAAAAGCAAATACACAATGGACTTCCATATACTTCGACGAATATTTACATTTTTCAATTACTAATCGTAAAAGCTGATCGAATTTGATTAAATCACTTGCAAATTTTTAACTTTGGCTACATATTTAAAGTTATGGAAAATAAAGAAGTCAAGTTTGGACTTGCTCCAAACTTGTATCCTGCTGAAATAATTTTTAAAGTGGCTGAAATATGCGAAAATAACGATTTGGACGGAATATGGTTATCAGATCATGTAGTAGCGGTAGGTGTAAAAAGGTTTCATGCTTTAGATGCATGGAGTATGTTAGCAGCACTTGCTGTTAAAACTAAGAACATAAAATTAGGAACAGCAGTATCTGATACGCATAGAAGACATCCAGAAACACTCGCTCAAATTGTTGCAACTGTAGATATATTGTCAGGAGGAAGAACAATACTTGGAGTAGGTCCAGGTGAATCGATGAATCTTGATCCATTCGGAATAAATTGGGATAAACCAATAGCGAGAATGAAAGAGGCTATAATGTTGATTAAAAAACTTTGGACTCAAGAAAGTGTAAGTTACAAAGGAGAGTTTTATACATTTAATCATGCAATTCTCGATTTGAAACCTGTTCAAAAGCCCCATCCTCCGATATGGATAGGTGCAAATTCTATCACGTCATTAAAGGTAACTGCAGAATTAGGAGAAGGCTGGATTCCTTTACCAAACGGTCCAGAAAATTATAGCAAAAATCTTAATTTCCTTAGAGAACATGCAAAAAGTTTAGGTCGAGATTCTGATAAAATTGTACCAAGCATATTCATGTACATATGTGTAGCTGAAAAAGATCAAGATGTTAAAAGAATGTATGAATTATCAGTGAAATTTTATTCGTTAATACTTAAGAGACCAGAATTCAATTTTTTTGGAAGGATTCCTTTTTCAAGAGAAGTTGCTATGAAAGCTTTTCAGGAAGCACTAAAACTGGAAGTACCTTTTGAGAAATTAAAAGAAGAACTTCCATTCCCCATTGGTACTCCTGAAGAGTGCGCTGAAAAACTTCGCGAATATATAAGAGCAGGAGTAAAATACTTTATCTTAGTTCCTTTAACAAGACCTGAAGATTGCGTATATGCTTCAGAACTTTGTGCTAAAAAAGTAATTCCTAATTTATAATCGCTAAATATACACAGAAATTGCATATTGTTTGATTGCGTTAAAGTAATATAATCTATTTAATTGAATTTTTAATATTTTAGAACTTTTCTAATTAATTTTATATTTTAAAAATTGCTTATATAATTAATCTAATATATTTTTAACATATAAAGTTCTTATTAATTTAGAGATATCTGATATTAGTTAATCTTAAATATTTTTTCTGTTAAATAAAGTTGATGAGGACAAAAGAGGATTTTCTTAAATCGATAAGTGATGGAAGAAAAGTATACTATAGAGGAAGGATTATTGATAATATTGCTTTACATCCTACTTTGAAAATTGCTGCCATGCATGCAGCAAAATTGTATGAATATTCTAACAGAACTTACGAAGATCCACAGTTTGGAAAAATTAGCAGATTTTTTAAAATTCCTGTTTCTTCTCAAGATTTATTAGAAAGATATAAGCTCATTTATGATCTAACTATGTATTGCAATGGAATTTTTAACATTTCACAAGCTGTGGGAAGCGATGCTTTATTTGCTCTTCTTATAACCACAAAGACTGTGGATAAAAAATTTGGTACAAATTATTATGAAAGAACTAAAAAATATTTTGAAAAAATTGTGAAAGAAGATTTAACGATTGCTTTAGCTCAAACAGATGTAAAGGGTGATAGAAGTAAGAGACCTTTTGAACAAGTTGACCCAGATATGTATCTTAGGGTAGTGGCTACAAAAAGTGATGGGATCATAGTTAGGGGAGCGAAGGCTCATACCACACAATCAGCAGTTTCTGATGAGATAATTGTAATACCTACAAGAACTATGAAAGATAATGATAGAGATTACGCAATTTCGTTTGCTTTACCTGTTAATACGTCTGGCTTAAAACTATATATCAGGCCTATAGATGAAGTTGAAGGAAATACAAGTGCAGTAATAAGCAAGAAAGATTATGAATTTGAAACATTAACAATCTTTGAAGATGTATTTGTTCCTTGGGATAGAGTGTTTTTATTCAAAGAATATGAATATGCAGGATTTTTGGCAAACTTATTTGCAACCTATCATAGATTCACCGCTTTATCTTACAGATCTGCTATGATGAACTTAATCATAGGTTCCTCAATACTTGTAGCTCGTTCGAATGGAATTGAAAATGAAAAACATGTAAGGGATAATATAATTGATATGATTACATATAAAGAAATATTGAGAAGCTGCGCTATTGCTGCCGCAATTAATCCAATATACATTGAGGGTCTCGCAATTCCTAATCCAATAATAGTTAATGTAGGAAAATTGTTTGCTAATATGAATTTTCATAATATGATAAAAAATTTAATAGACATTGCTGGAGGGATTATTTCAACATTACCTTCTCGAGAGGATTTTGAAAGTGAGGAGGGAAAAAACTTAATTAAGTATTTAAGGGGAGCTGTAGAAGGAGAAGAAAGGGTAAAAGCCATAAGG
Source organism: crenarchaeote SCGC AAA261-N23 (assembly GCA_000375685.1). GTDB lineage: Archaea > Thermoproteota > Thermoprotei > Gearchaeales > Gearchaeaceae > AAA261-N23. The sequence goes on along the minus strand of AQVQ01000018.1, from coordinate 15,616 downwards.
CTGGCAAAGGAAATTTCTTGTAGTCCTTTAACAGGTTACCTTATGACTTTGATGTTACACGCTGAAGGTTCGATGGAAGCAAGCAAAATTGAATTATATAGAAGTTATGATTATTCAGAGGCTGAAAATTTGATTAAGAATATATTAAATGATCCACAATAACAAAGTTTTAAAAATAAAGATATATTGAATTATTCTTTTTCTTTAATTCTAGGTTTTTGATCTTGGCTAACTTAATATTTAGCATTTTAGGTACAAACATTTCCTTGGATAAGCATAAATTGCTTTTTTCTTCATAATTCATTTATTCCTTCCTTTAATTTATCGGAAGGATCATATTCTTGCTTTGTAAAAAAGCTTTGATGAGTTTTACCTTGATTGTGTTTCCGTTTCCAATAATTGCTTATTCTGAAACTGAGGATGATGATTTATTATGCATTATACTTTTTATGGATCTATTTATACCAGCTATCTTTTAGGCTATCTTAAAATATATTTAAATTACGATACTAGCTATTATACCTATACAATTAATAATTCGGATAAGGACAAGCTCTATAGACAATTGCCTTCTCTTTTAATTTTTTTTTCTTCTTTTTTAAATCCTTGGCAATCAAGGTTCGATTACTCAATTTTATCACTTATCTCTCATTAATTATTCATATATCAGCAATTTCTTCTATGACAATGTCTCTTACTTCCATTTAATATTTCTTGAATTCAAATTATATAGTATGCTTTAGTTCGAAAGTTTGAAAACTGATTAGCGTTTGATGTGAAATATCTTTATGATTCTTTTATAACTCTTAATCTTTTATTTAAAATATTCTTTTATATACAAAAATTAAAGAAAAATTTTATATATTCAAAAAATGATTGGTATTTGTCAAAAATGTCTTCGAAGAATTATGTAGGAGGATTTGGAAACTATAGGAGTTCTTATAAAGATGAAATTGACTATGCAAGTGGATATGGTCTACAAGCTGTAGATTTCGAAGAAAGAATCAATATGGATAGGTTGAGAAAGGGAAGGTTAGAAAGAGCAAGACAGAAGCTATTTAAGGAAAAGGGGTTGGGTGCTTTCTTATCATTAGATGAAAAGAATTTAACATACATAACTAGCACTTATAGGCCATTTTGGACGATGCCTTCATCAGGCTTAAGGTATGCGTTATTAGTCTCAACAAGCGAACCTCCCATTCTATATGAGCAAGGAGACATAGGTTACCATATTAAAAGGATGGCTCCTTGGATTCCAGAGGCGAACATAAAATATGCAATTACAGGTGCAAGTTGGATAGGTGTTTCAATGGGTAAAGAAGCAAACGAAGCTCAACGTAAAAAAATGGTTAAGCAAATAAAGGAGGATCTAAAGGTACATAAAGTAGATAAAGAACCATTAGGAATAGATTTCTATGATGAAGCTTTGGTAAATGCGTTAAAAGCTGAAGGAATTCAGGTGGAGTATTCAAAGGCGGCTGAAGCGATGATAAGCGCGAGAATGATTAAGACAAAAGAGGAAATAGCATGTTTGAAGATAGCTGCTATGGTAGGAGACGCAATATTTGCTGCTATATCCAAGGTAATTAGAGCTGGAATATCAGAAAACGAGATATTAGCAACAGCTTTTTATACTGCTTATAAATTAGGTGCAGAAGTATGGAATGGAATGTTTGTTACCTCAGGTCCTTACACTTGGCCAAACTTGAGAGCTACCACAGGAAGATTAATAAGGCCCGGTGATGTAGTTTATTTCGATACTTATAATATGGCGTATTTAGGTTATAGAACATGCTATTATAGAACATTCTTTGTTGGGAGGGCCCCAAAGTCAATAAAGGATGCATATCAAAGGGCTTATGATTGGCTTTATGATGGTATAAAAGTTATTAGACCTGGAATAACAACTAAAGATATAGCTGAAAAATGGCCACCTGGACCAGAAATTTGGGGTTGGTACGGAGTCACAAACGAAGATATGACTGCTGGAAATAACTGGGCTCACGGAATAGGGTTATCGCTTTATGAACCGCCTGTAGCCTGGAGAGCTGTTTCGCTTGATTATCCGGTTAGAATAGAACCTGGTATGACCTTTGCAATAGAGACTCAAGAGGGAGACAAAGAAACTAGACAAGGTGTAAGGCTTGAGGAGATGTTGGTGGTCACTGAAGGAGGCGTAGAGATAATAACTAAATGGCCTATTGAAGAGATAACGGAAGTTCCTTTAGGATGAGTTATAAAAGAGTCCTTGATCTTATAAGTAAACTTCTGAAACAAAAGGTTGTATTTCTTTTCTGCAAAGAAGAATATTTTAGAATTTTTCTAATAGCTAAAAATAATATTATTCAATAAATGAAATTTGGAATTGTTCAATATTTAGGTGTAGGAAGTGTTACTTCACCAGAACTATTTCCTTATCACATTCTTCAACAAGCTAAATGGGCAGAAAGATACGGCTTTGAAAGTGTTCTAATTGGGGAACATCATGCTTTATCCGAATATATGCCTGACCCTTTTATAGTTGCTACATATTTAGCAGCTCATACAAATAAAGTGAGAGTTGGTTCCTATATTGCATTAGCTGCATTGTACCATCCAGTAAGATTGGCAGAGGAAATTGCTATGCCGGATGTTTTTTCCAACGGAAGAGCTTATATTGCACTTGGAATAGGATATCAACCTTTAGATTTTGAGGTATTTGGGGTTCCTATAAAGCAAAGAGTATCTAGATATGAGGAATGTATAAATATAATTAGAGCTGCAATTAAAGGTCAAAGAATATCTTTCAAAGGAAAAAGGTATAAAGTACAAAATTTTGAACTACAACCTAAACCTATTCAGGAGAATCTTCCTATATACCTTGGAGCATGGACAGTTCCCGGTGCAAAGAGAGCGGCAAGATTAGGTGATGGCTTAGCACTTGCACCTGCTACAAAAATGAGCACTTTTGACCTGATTATAAAGGCTTACGAAGAAGAAATTAAAAAACAAGGAAAAGATCCGTACATTATATTATGCAGAGATGGATGGGTATCCAAAGACAAGGAATCTGCTGCCAAAGAAGCCGGTAAATACATGCTAAGTACATTTGTATATTATTGGTCAGGAGGAGGCATATTAGATTTACCATCAAAGTTTTACAAAGCGGATAGTACCCCTGATCTCTCAAAAAAAGATGAAATAACAGTAGAAGTTATGGCTGAAGATAGATGGATTTTTGGTTCGGTGGACGATGCGATTTCATTTATAGAATATTGTAAGAAAAAATATAATATTAAGGAAATAGTGATGGTGTTTCAGCAAGGAGATGGTAATCCTCCACAGAAAATGGTTCTTGATCAGATAAAGCTTTGGGGAGAGAAAATTATCCCTTATTTTAAGGAATCAAAATAATTTTATTTAAGTTGAAACTTTTCCAATTCTAAATTTCAAGGCGAAGATACGATAACGTTAAGTGATAAAATTGATATAGGCAACCATCTTTAGAAAGTGCGAATAATACATAATTTATATCCAAAGCATAAAATATTGCGTAGGACCATTAAATTCCTGTATAAATAAAAATTTAAACTTTAATGGCTTATTTCTTAATTGAAGCTAAATTGAAAGCAGGACTTTTATATAAGCATTCTAGTATAATAGAGATAAAGGAAGTAGAAAAACCACATATCGATAAGGGCGAAGCTTTGGTGGCAGTAAGAGGTCTAGGTTTGTGTGGATCTGATGTAAAGATTGTGCATAAGTTTATAGAACCGCCCTATTATCCATTTATAATAGGTCATGAGATTGCAGGAGAGCTTATAGACGCTCTACCTTGTAATGAAGTTGAAAGAAATATAATTAAACTTATTAGAAATTGTGACAACAATTTAATTGTCTATTTATATGTAGGATGCGGGGTTTGCAAATATTGTATAAAAGGCGAGAGAAACTTATGTTATAATGTTAGGAGAATAGGTTTTGAAATTAATGGTGGACTTGCAGAATATATAAAAGTTCCTATATCAAATCTAGTTCCATTACCAAAACCTTTAACATATGATTATGCGGTTCTAGCAGATGCTGGAGCAACAGTATTAAGAGCACTAAAGAAAGTTAAGCTAAAACCCAACTTAAATGTAGCAGTAATGGGAGTAGGAGGATTAGGATCGTTAGCTATTCAAATTCTTAAAATTTCAGGATGTAAGATAATTGCTTTTGATAAGAAAGAAGAGAAGATTAACTACGCCATTGAACTTGGTGCTGACATTGCAATAGATGTATCTAACTATCAAAAAGTAGTAAGTCTTGAAGCAGAGAAGTTTACTGCACCAGCAATAAGAGCGGTGATTTCTCAAGTATTAGGATACTTTTTTGATGCATACGATTTATTAATAGTACTAAGTCTAGCTACTGTACTCAATAGGGTTTTTTTGCCACCAAACGTACCTGTACTACTCTCCCAAATAGCAATTTTATCCGGATTTGTATTGAGCGAAGTTGTTAGACCTCTTGGATCATTTGTATTTGGTCATTATGCAGATAAATTAGGGAGAAAAATTACCTTAATAATTACAGTAATAGGTTATTCTGTATCTGGAGCGCTTGTCGCAGCCTTACCTTCATATACTGTTGCCGGTTACTTAGGATTCATAATCTACTTAATTTTAAGATTTCTGGTTGGGTTTTTTATTGGCGGTGAATATGCAGGAGGGCATACATTAGCTATGGAATGGACACCTCCTAAATGGAGAGGATTGGTCAGTGGACTTATACTGTTTGGATTTATTTTGGGCGGTTTAGCTAATACTGTTGCAATCTATTATCTCTCTTTATATTTCGGAAGTAATTTTGTAACTTATGGCTGGAGATATCTTATATTAACTACACTAATTCCTCTCCCAATAGCATTGTTCATAAGATTGAGAGTAGAAGACTCTCCGACGTTTAAAGAAGTTGTGAAAAACAAACAAGTTGAAAAGCTTCCTGTAAAATCTGTTTTGGGAGGAAAAGCTTTGAAAGATTTTATTCAAATCTTAATAGTAATGACCGGGATGTTTCTTGCATCATTTGCAAGCTACTCTAATCTTTTGCTAGTACTACAAAATAAGCCATCAATACTTTCGTATGGGAATTCACTCATCGTTTATATGATTGGATTAGTTGGAGGCGGAATAGGCGCTATAATTTATGGGCATCTTTCGCAAATCTTTGGTAGAAAATATTTAGGAACAAGGTGGCATATAGCTACTATACTACTGGCAATCCCTATTTATTACGTTATTATAAATTCTGCCACCGTCAATAATATATTTGTCGCAAGTCTATTCTCATTCATTCTAGTCTTCTTAGCTTATGCTCCGTGGGGTTCTACAGTAGCATATCTAGCTGAAAGGTATAGAACTTCTCATCGATCTTCGGGAGTTGGTATTGGATTTTCATCTGGACTATTCATAGGCGGCTGGTATACATTTTATACATTAGGTTTACATAGCCTATTACAAGGAATTGAGGGTGCCAATATTTGGTTTTCTTCTGGTATTTTACTTATAATAGCTGGACTCTTAGTAATAATAGGATTTAAATTAGGTCCTGAAACTAAGGGAATTAGTTTAGCCAAATAACCTTATAATATATTATATTAAATTTTTCTATTACTACATACAATTTATAATTTGGATGGGTACAAAGTTCTATAGACGTTACTCTTCCTTTTAATTTATTAATTCTTTATTTTAAATCCCTTGCAATCAAGGTTCGATTACTCAATTTTATCACTTACCTCTTTTAGTAAATTATTTGCTAAAACTTTTTTCCATCATATGATATAATTATAAAAGTTTCATAAAATTTTATTTATAAGTTAATTATTCCTCTGCCTAGTATCTTATTCTCCTTTAAATCAGTAATAGCATTATTTATTTCTTCCATATTATACCTATTAGTTACATTAGATTTAATATAACCGTTGATTGCAAGCTGTATTACCTCATAAAGGTCGTTAATTGAATTTCCCAAGGAACCTATTATTTTTATCTCCTTATACACCAAAGTTTTATTTGGAATTTCACTCAAAGTAGACTCAGTATAACCTACCTGAAGCAATTTTCCTCCTTTTCTAAGCGTATTTATTCCCAGAATTTGGCTCTCCTTATTACCCACGAAGTCTAAAAATATATCTACATTGTCTTCAATACCTGAAAATTTTTGATAGTTAGATACATCTATTGCAATGTCAGCACCAAGTTCAATGGCGTAGTTAATCTTCTCTTCTTTCTTATCAAAAGCAATTATCTTACATCCTGAAATTTTAAGAATTTGAATAGCTAACGATCCTAATCCTCCTACTCCCATTACTGCTACATTTAAGTTGGGTTTTAGCTTAACTTTCTTTAGTGCTCTTAATACTGTTGCTCCAGCATCTGCTAGAACCGCATAATCATATGTTAAAGGTTTTGGTAATGGAACTAGATTTGATATAGGAACTTTTATATATTCTGCAAGTCCACCATTAATTTCAAAACCTATTCTCCTAACATTATAACATAAGTTTCTCTCGCCTTTTATACAATATTTGCAAACCCCGCATCCTACATATAAATAGACAATTAAATTGTTGTCACAATTTCTAATAAGTTTAATTATATTTCTTTCAACTTCATTACAAGGTAGAGCGTCTATAAGCTCTCCTGCAATCTCATGACCTATTATAAATGGATAATAGGGCGGTTCTATAAACTTATGCACAATCTTTACATCAGATCCACACAAACCTAGACCTCTTACTGCCACCAAAGCTTCGCCCTTATCGATATGTGGTTTTTCTACTTCCTTTATCTCTATTATACTAGAATGCTTATATAAAAGTCCTGCTTTCAATTTAGCTTCAATTAAGAAATAAGCCATTAAAGTTTAAATTTTTATTTATACAGGAATTTAATGGTCCTACGCAATATTTTATGCTTTGGATATAAATTATGTATTATTCGCACTTTCTAAAGATGGTTGCCTATATCAATTTTATCACTTAACGTTATCGTATCTTCGCCTTGAAATTTAGAATTGGAAAAGTTTCAACTTAAATAAAATTATTTTGATTCCTTAAAATAAGGGATAATTTTCTCTCCCCAAAGCTTTATCTGATCAAGAACCATTTTCTGTGGAGGATTACCATCTCCTTGCTGAAACACCATCACTATTTCCTTAATATTATATTTTTTCTTACAATATTCTATAAATGAAATCGCATCGTCCACCGAACCAAAAATCCATCTATCTTCAGCCATAACTTCTACTGTTATTTCATCTTTTTTTGAGAGATCAGGGGTACTATCCGCTTTGTAAAACTTTGATGGTAAATCTAATATGCCTCCTCCTGACCAATAATATACAAATGTACTTAGCATGTATTTACCGGCTTCTTTGGCAGCAGATTCCTTGTCTTTGGATACCCATCCATCTCTGCATAATATAATGTACGGATCTTTTCCTTGTTTTTTAATTTCTTCTTCGTAAGCCTTTATAATCAGGTCAAAAGTGCTCATTTTTGTAGCAGGTGCAAGTGCTAAGCCATCACCTAATCTTGCCGCTCTCTTTGCACCGGGAACTGTCCATGCTCCAAGGTATATAGGAAGATTCTCCTGAATAGGTTTAGGTTGTAGTTCAAAATTTTGTACTTTATACCTTTTTCCTTTGAAAGATATTCTTTGACCTTTAATTGCAGCTCTAATTATATTTATACATTCCTCATATCTAGATACTCTTTGCTTTATAGGAACCCCAAATACCTCAAAATCTAAAGGTTGATATCCTATTCCAAGTGCAATATAAGCTCTTCCGTTGGAAAAAACATCCGGCATAGCAATTTCCTCTGCCAATCTTACTGGATGGTACAATGCAGCTAATGCAATATAGGAACCAACTCTCACTTTATTTGTATGAGCTGCTAAATATGTAGCAACTATAAAAGGGTCAGGCATATATTCGGATAAAGCATGATGTTCCCCAATTAGAACACTTTCAAAGCCGTATCTTTCTGCCCATTTAGCTTGTTGAAGAATGTGATAAGGAAATAGTTCTGGTGAAGTAACACTTCCTACACCTAAATATTGAACAATTCCAAATTTCATTTATTGAATAATATTATTTTTAGCTATTAGAAAAATTCTAAAATATTCTTCTTTGCAGAAAAGAAATACAACCTTTTGTTTCAGAAGTTTACTTATAAGATCAAGGACTCTTTTATAACTCATCCTAAAGGAACTTCCGTTATCTCTTCAATAGGCCATTTAGTTATTATCTCTACGCCTCCTTCAGTGACCACCAACATCTCCTCAAGCCTTACACCTTGTCTAGTTTCTTTGTCTCCCTCTTGAGTCTCTATTGCAAAGGTCATACCAGGTTCTATTCTAACCGGATAATCAAGCGAAACAGCTCTCCAGGCTACAGGCGGTTCATAAAGCGATAACCCTATTCCGTGAGCCCAGTTATTTCCAGCAGTCATATCTTCGTTTGTGACTCCGTACCAACCCCAAATTTCTGGTCCAGGTGGCCATTTTTCAGCTATATCTTTAGTTGTTATTCCAGGTCTAATAACTTTTATACCATCATAAAGCCAATCATAAGCCCTTTGATATGCATCCTTTATTGACTTTGGGGCCCTCCCAACAAAGAATGTTCTATAATAGCATGTTCTATAACCTAAATACGCCATATTATAAGTATCGAAATAAACTACATCACCGGGCCTTATTAATCTTCCTGTGGTAGCTCTCAAGTTTGGCCAAGTGTAAGGACCTGAGGTAACAAACATTCCATTCCATACTTCTGCACCTAATTTATAAGCAGTATAAAAAGCTGTTGCTAATATCTCGTTTTCTGATATTCCAGCTCTAATTACCTTGGATATAGCAGCAAATATTGCGTCTCCTACCATAGCAGCTATCTTCAAACATGCTATTTCCTCTTTTGTCTTAATCATTCTCGCGCTTATCATCGCTTCAGCCGCCTTTGAATACTCCACCTGAATTCCTTCAGCTTTTAACGCATTTACCAAAGCTTCATCATAGAAATCTATTCCTAATGGTTCTTTATCTACTTTATGTACCTTTAGATCCTCCTTTATTTGCTTAACCATTTTTTTACGTTGAGCTTCGTTTGCTTCTTTACCCATTGAAACACCTATCCAACTTGCACCTGTAATTGCATATTTTATGTTCGCCTCTGGAATCCAAGGAGCCATCCTTTTAATATGGTAACCTATGTCTCCTTGCTCATATAGAATGGGAGGTTCGCTTGTTGAGACTAATAACGCATACCTTAAGCCTGATGAAGGCATCGTCCAAAATGGCCTATAAGTGCTAGTTATGTATGTTAAATTCTTTTCATCTAATGATAAGAAAGCACCCAACCCCTTTTCCTTAAATAGCTTCTGTCTTGCTCTTTCTAACCTTCCCTTTCTCAACCTATCCATATTGATTCTTTCTTCGAAATCTACAGCTTGTAGACCATATCCACTTGCATAGTCAATTTCATCTTTATAAGAACTCCTATAGTTTCCAAATCCTCCTACATAATTCTTCGAAGACATTTTTGACAAATACCAATCATTTTTTGAATATATAAAATTTTTCTTTAATTTTTGTATATAAAAGAATATTTTAAATAAAAGATTAAGAGTTATAAAAGAATCATAAAGATATTTCACATCAAACGCTAATCAGTTTTCAAACTTTCGAACTAAAGCATACTATATAATTTGAATTCAAGAAATATTAAATGGAAGTAAGAGACATTGTCATAGAAGAAATTGCTGATATATGAATAATTAATGAGAGATAAGTGATAAAATTGAGTAATCGAACCTTGATTGCCAAGGATTTAAAAAAGAAGAAAAAAAAATTAAAAGAGAAGGCAATTGTCTATAGAGCTTGTCCTTATCCGAATTATTAATTGTATAGGTATAATAGCTAGTATCGTAATTTAAATATATTTTAAGATAGCCTAAAAGATAGCTGGTATAAATAGATCCATAAAAAGTATAATGCATAATAAATCATCATCCTCAGTTTCAGAATAAGCAATTATTGGAAACGGAAACACAATCAAGGTAAAACTCATCAAAGCTTTTTTACAAAGCAAGAATATGATCCTTCCGATAAATTAAAGGAAGGAATAAATGAATTATGAAGAAAAAAGCAATTTATGCTTATCCAAGGAAATGTTTGTACCTAAAATGCTAAATATTAAGTTAGCCAAGATCAAAAACCTAGAATTAAAGAAAAAGAATAATTCAATATATCTTTATTTTTAAAACTTTGTTATTGTGGATCATTTAATATATTCTTAATCAAATTTTCAGCCTCTGAATAATCATAACTTCTATATAATTCAATTTTGCTTGCTTCCATCGAACCTTCAGCGTGTAACATCAAAGTCATAAGGTAACCTGTTAAAGGACTACAAGAAATTTCCTTTGCCAGCCTTATGGCTTTTACCCTTTCTTCTCCTTCTACAGCTCCCCTTAAATACTTAATTAAGTTTTTTCCCTCCTCACTTTCAAAATCCTCTCGAGAAGGTAATGTTGAAATAATCCCTCCAGCAATGTCTATTAAATTTTTTATCATATTATGAAAATTCATATTAGCAAACAATTTTCCTACATTAACTATTATTGGATTAGGAATTGCGAGACCCTCAATGTATATTGGATTAATTGCGGCAGCAATAGCGCAGCTTCTCAATATTTCTTTATATGTAATCATATCAATTATATTATCCCTTACATGTTTTTCATTTTCAATTCCATTCGAACGAGCTACAAGTATTGAGGAACCTATGATTAAGTTCATCATAGCAGATCTGTAAGATAAAGCGGTGAATCTATGATAGGTTGCAAATAAGTTTGCCAAAAATCCTGCATATTCATATTCTTTGAATAAAAACACTCTATCCCAAGGAACAAATACATCTTCAAAGATTGTTAATGTTTCAAATTCATAATCTTTCTTGCTTATTACTGCACTTGTATTTCCTTCAACTTCATCTATAGGCCTGATATATAGTTTTAAGCCAGACGTATTAACAGGTAAAGCAAACGAAATTGCGTAATCTCTATCATTATCTTTCATAGTTCTTGTAGGTATTACAATTATCTCATCAGAAACTGCTGATTGTGTGGTATGAGCCTTCGCTCCCCTAACTATGATCCCATCACTTTTTGTAGCCACTACCCTAAGATACATATCTGGGTCAACTTGTTCAAAAGGTCTCTTACTTCTATCACCCTTTACATCTGTTTGAGCTAAAGCAATCGTTAAATCTTCTTTCACAATTTTTTCAAAATATTTTTTAGTTCTTTCATAATAATTTGTACCAAATTTTTTATCCACAGTCTTTGTGGTTATAAGAAGAGCAAATAAAGCATCGCTTCCCACAGCTTGTGAAATGTTAAAAATTCCATTGCAATACATAGTTAGATCATAAATGAGCTTATATCTTTCTAATAAATCTTGAGAAGAAACAGGAATTTTAAAAAATCTGCTAATTTTTCCAAACTGTGGATCTTCGTAAGTTCTGTTAGAATATTCATACAATTTTGCTGCATGCATGGCAGCAATTTTCAAAGTAGGATGTAAAGCAATATTATCAATAATCCTTCCTCTATAGTATACTTTTCTTCCATCACTTATCGATTTAAGAAAATCCTCTTTTGTCCTCATCAACTTTATTTAACAGAAAAAATATTTAAGATTAACTAATATCAGATATCTCTAAATTAATAAGAACTTTATATGTTAAAAATATATTAGATTAATTATATAAGCAATTTTTAAAATATAAAATTAATTAGAAAAGTTCTAAAATATTAAAAATTCAATTAAATAGATTATATTACTTTAACGCAATCAAACAATATGCAATTTCTGTGTATATTTAGCGATTATAAATTAGGAATTACTTTTTTAGCACAAAGTTCTGAAGCATATACGCAATCTTCAGGTCTTGTTAAAGGAACTAAGATAAAGTATTTTACTCCTGCTCTTATATATTCGCGAAGTTTTTCAGCGCACTCTTCAGGAGTACCAATGGGGAATGGAAGTTCTTCTTTTAATTTCTCAAAAGGTACTTCCAGTTTTAGTGCTTCCTGAAAAGCTTTCATAGCAACTTCTCTTGAAAAAGGAATCCTTCCAAAAAAATTGAATTCTGGTCTCTTAAGTATTAACGAATAAAATTTCACTGATAATTCATACATTCTTTTAACATCTTGATCTTTTTCAGCTACACATATGTACATGAATATGCTTGGTACAATTTTATCAGAATCTCGACCTAAACTTTTTGCATGTTCTCTAAGGAAATTAAGATTTTTGCTATAATTTTCTGGACCGTTTGGTAAAGGAATCCAGCCTTCTCCTAATTCTGCAGTTACCTTTAATGACGTGATAGAATTTGCACCTATCCATATCGGAGGATGGGGCTTTTGAACAGGTTTCAAATCGAGAATTGCATGATTAAATGTATAAAACTCTCCTTTGTAACTTACACTTTCTTGAGTCCAAAGTTTTTTAATCAACATTATAGCCTCTTTCATTCTCGCTATTGGTTTATCCCAATTTATTCCGAATGGATCAAGATTCATCGATTCACCTGGACCTACTCCAAGTATTGTTCTTCCTCCTGACAATATATCTACAGTTGCAACAATTTGAGCGAGTGTTTCTGGATGTCTTCTATGCGTATCAGATACTGCTGTTCCTAATTTTATGTTCTTAGTTTTAACAGCAAGTGCTGCTAACATACTCCATGCATCTAAAGCATGAAACCTTTTTACACCTACCGCTACTACATGATCTGATAACCATATTCCGTCCAAATCGTTATTTTCGCATATTTCAGCCACTTTAAAAATTATTTCAGCAGGATACAAGTTTGGAGCAAGTCCAAACTTGACTTCTTTATTTTCCATAACTTTAAATATGTAGCCAAAGTTAAAAATTTGCAAGTGATTTAATCAAATTCGATCAGCTTTTACGATTAGTAATTGAAAAATGTAAATATTCGTCGAAGTATATGGAAGTCCATTGTGTATTTGCTTTTATATAACTAAGAAATGTTAAGTATCTGGCAGTTATTTCTTTTATTCTTCTTTGTTATACAGATAGAAAACATATCTATATCAGATTTTTCAATTGTTATATTTTTAATGCATAATCTTTAGCATAATGAATATGGTCGTATATTGAAAAACATGATAATTATTATCTTTAAAAACAAATTAAAGAAGAACATGAGAATATCAAGAAAAATTTTATAAGAAATTTAATGTTACGTATGAATAATGCGAAAAATGTATCAATTCTTTAGTTTAATTAAATTAAAGAATCAGGATTTTCTAAGATCTCTTTAATTTTATTAAGGAATTTTGCCGGTGTTACTCCATCAAATGCTCTATGATCCCACCCTAGTACTAGCTTTAAATAAGGCAAGTTGACAATCGAGTTTTCTGTCATTGTAAGTCTATAATAAATCGACCCTACACCCAATATTGCTGTTTGAGGATAATTTATGATAGGCATGAATTCTTGGATATTATACATTCCAAGATTAGATATAGTAAAGGATGCATCTGATAAATCTTCAAGTGTTAACGTTTTCTCTTTAGCTTTTATAATAAGTTCGTTTCTTTTTTTACTTATTTCATATATACTCTTTTTGTCAGCATTTTTGATAACTGGTACAACTAAACCATAATCAGTTCCTATTGCTAAACCTATATTTATATCGCTCAAAATTTTTAATTCATCATTTATTAGATGAGAATTAAACATAGAGTATTCTTTTAGTGCTATAGCGGTGGCCTTAATTATTATATCAGTATAGGTAATATCGATATTTTCTTTTTCTAATCTTTTTTTAAATTCAACTAATTTTTCGGCATTTATTTCTGTTATATAGTGAACATGGGGTATTTTCTGCCAACTTTCGAACATCCTTTTTCCCATTCTTTTTCTTATCACTTCTCTGAAATCAACAGTTGCTGCTTCTTTTGATCTTATATGTCTTAAAACATCTTCTTCAGTTATTATTCCATCAGGACCTGTTCCTTTTACTTCTGCAAGATTTATTCCTTTTTCAATTGCTAATTTCCTAGCCTTTGGTGTCGCTCTTATCTTAAAGCTTGACACGGTCTGTTGAATAGGAGTTGTTCTTTGCTCAATTTTTTCTTCTTTTTCTTCAATTTTACTATAAGATGTAATTGTTTGTTCTTCGCCGAGTTCACTCTTTTCTCCTACTACAGCCAGAGGTTCTCCAACTTTAACCCTATCTCCTTCTTTTGCCATTTTTCTTAGCAAATATCCGTTAACAGGTGATTGAATTTCGACTATCGCTTTCTCAGTTTCAATGAGTAGTATATTTTCGCCTTCTTTCACCACTTCACCAGTATTTTTTAACCAGTTTAGAATGGTGGCTTCTTCCATTGTAAGACCTAACTTAGGAAGTCTAATAATAGTTGCCATAAACTAAAAGGAACGAGGCAGCTCTAATACATGCGTTCCAATATAATGAAGTATCATTTCCCGAGTCACAGGTGCTACCATTCCTAACCTACTATCCCTCCATAACCTTTCAACTGTCATTTCTTCACTAAATCCTAATCCTCCATGAACCTGTATGGCTATATCAGTAGCTTTATGTCCTGCTTTAGCAGCGAAATATAATGCAGAATTAGATGCTTCGCCTATTTTTCTAGAATCTTTGCTTTCGTCGTAAACTTTTGCAGCTCTGTATACCATAAGTCTTGCAGCATCTAATTCAATTTTTGCTTCAGCTAAAGCAAATTGGATAGCCTGATTACTGCCTATTGGTCTACCGAAGGATATCCTCTCTTTCGCATATTTTACAGCCCTTTCTAATGCTTGATAACCTGTCCCCACTTCCATGGCTGCAGTTATTATCCTTTCTAAGTTCAACAAATCTAATAACATATAAAAGCCTTCTCCAACATTCCCTATTCTATATTCATCGGGTACCACAACATTATCTAGGAAGATTTCAAATGAGCTTAAACATCGCATACTTAGCTTCTTTATCTTTTTAGTTCTAATTCCTTTAGCCTTTGTTGGAATTAAAAACAAAGTGATTCCCTGATGCCTCTTCTGCACTTTTTCTATTGGAGTTGTTCTTGTAACGGTTAGCATGTAGTCAGCCATATGAAAACCAGTAATCCACATTTTACTTCCGTTTATTATCCATTCATCTCCTTCTTTTACTGCAAATGTTTTTATTGCAGGAGTATCAATACCTGCTACAGGTTCCGTTAATCCTATTGAAACTATCATCCCTTTAGCCAATTTAGGTAAAAATTCCTCTTTCTGCTTTTTTGTTCCGTATTTTATCAAAGCTTCTGAACCAAAGCATGGCCCTAAATTATAAAGATTTCCTGCTGAATATCCACATAATCTCGAAATCGTTTCAACAACCAATACAATTTGCATAGCACTTAGTCCTGCTCCACCATATTCTACAGCACACAAGCAGGAATACTTGCGAAAATAATGGAAAATTGCTTTTATGATTTAGAGGCTTTTAAAATCGTTGGCTCGTTGGATTTACCAATACCTTCTGGTAAATTGGG
>AQVQ01000017.1 GCA_000375685.1 crenarchaeote SCGC AAA261-N23 | reverse complement strand
CTTTCAATGGAGTATTTTTTGAATCCTCAATCATAAATAATATTACTTCAATGCCCATAACGTTAGCGATTTCATGGGCATCAGCTATAACCGATGTTGGCTACAATGCGCCCAGCAACTATCTTATCGATGTATTCATTGCTGATAGCAATTTTAAACTACAAGTAAATAATCAAAATGTTAGCATACCTATAATGGGCGTTTATATAATTGCTTCCCAAGCAGGTGGTGGTTGTGTTGCATATGGTACAAAAATAGCATTATACAACGGTTCACAAATACCTGTTCAAGAATTAAAGCCAGGAATGAAAATACTTTCCTATGATCCTAATACTGGAAAATTATTCGAAGCAACGGTTGTAAAAATTGAAGAACAAAAGGCAAATTATTTGCTAAACATAAACAATCAGTTATTGTTATCTGGATTTGCAGACCAGCCAATTTTCGTAAAGTTAAACAATGGTAAAGAAGAATGGATAGCGATAGGCAAATTAAGTTATTCTATGCAAATTTATGATCCATTGAACAATTCATGGATTCCAATTAAGTCTTTATCTTTAGAAATCGGAAACTTTACAGTCTTTAATGTAGTTGCTGCAAAGCAAATCTTAAACGGTTCAATTGTTTACAGCGATTACATAGCCAACAATATTTTATTAGATATGAAAACACCTTAATTATATTCTTATCCTAATTCAATAGCGTAATACAATAAGACAATTATTAAATTTCTTAAAATTAAATTAAAAATTTCAGTAATACCTTACAAAAGCGTTGCTTTTTAATGAAGGATTCTTAATAGAATCCAGATTTTGGGCTGGCAACCCTTTTAATGAACCCTTTTAATGAAGGTTTCTTAAAACCAGATAACATAAAAAGCTCTAATTCTTCTAATGTCCAGCAAATGAGAATGTTCCTACGAATCAATACTGGAAACCAATGAACTTCTCTAGAAGTGTAACCCTCTCCATTCTAGAGTGGTGAGGAGGCCAGTTTAGGATGATCTAATCCACAGATATGTTAACATACTATTATAAAGAATTAATCTGTGAACTACTGACAGCATTCTGCCATAAACAGTGAGGTTTTAGTTCTATTATGATAATGAAATTTAAAAGCGCCTCTTGTAATTAAATCAGCAAAAAGATAATATTCACTAGAAAAATTTATACGTCAATTTTTTCTTAAATCCAAAATATTAAAGATATATGAAGATTGAAGGAAACATTGTTGACGTAGTAAATGAAGATATATTTCCTGCTGAGATTGATATTAGAGGAAATAGGATTTTAGAAATAAAGAAGGTTAATAAAAATTTTAATCGCTTTATTCTTCCAGGTTTTGTCGATGCGCATATTCACATTGAAAGTAGCATGCTTTGCCCAAGCAGGTTTGCTGAAGTTGTTATTCCTCATGGAACTGTATCGGTTATAGCTGATGCCCATGAAATCGCTAACGTTATGGGCATTGAAGTAATATTATTTATGATTGAGGATTCAAAAAATACTCCATTGAAAGCGTTTTTCACTGCTCCATCCTGTGTTCCTGCTACTCCTTTCGAAACAAACGGTGGAACCATTTCTGAAAAAGAAGTTGAAAAATTGTTTGAATTAGAAAAGGTCGTAGCTCTTGGGGAGGTTATGAATTATGAAGCTGTAATAAACGGAGAAAAAGAAATGATTGCAAAAATAGAGATTGCAAAAAAATATGGGAAGGTTATTGACGGTCATGCACCTCTACTAAGCGGTAAAAAGCTTGAAACGTATATTTCCTATGGCATTACAACGGATCATGAAAGTGTATCGTATGAAGAAGCAAAAGAAAAAGCAAAGCTTGGCATGAAAATTATGATAAGAGAAGGTTCAAATGCCAAGAACATGAAAGATCTAATAAATCTTATTAAAGAAGGATATGAAACATTCTTAGTTAGCGATGATATCTTAGTTTCAGATCTTATTAAGGGCCATTTGGATAGGCTACTCTCATCTGCTGTAGAATTGGGAATTGATCCAGTAAAAGCAATAAAATGTGTAACAGTAAATCCTGTAAAGCACTATAGGATCCCGGTAGGACTTCTAAGAAAAGGAGATTATGCGGATTTAATAATTGTAAATAACTTAAAAGAGTTCAGGGTAATTGAAGTTTACATAGAAGGTAAACTAGTAGCAAAAGACGGAAAAGCTACCTTCAATGTAAGGCCAAAGTCTACAGGTAATACCTTAATTGCAAAACCTTTAGAATTAAATATGATAAAAATAAGAGGCGAAGGAAAAAAGCAGAAAGTAAATGTAATAGGAATTATCCCCGATCAAATAGTTACAGATCACTTGATCGAAGAATTAGAAACAAAAGATGGATATCTAGAAAGTGATCAAGAAAAAGATATTTTAAAAATAATAGTTTATGAAAGGTACGGACATGGTAATCTCTCTATTGGCTTTATTAAAGGTTTTGGTTTCAAGAACTGCGCTTTAGCATCAACAATAGCTCATGACTCCCATAATATTGTATGTGCAGGAAGCAGTAATGATTTGATTGTAAAAGCGGTTAACAACTTAATTGAAAAAGGAGGTGGTGTATGTGCTGTGGATAAAAGCAATGTTGAAATTCTACCTTTGCCAATAGCAGGATTAATGTCAAACGAAGAAGCTAACATCGTTGCTGAAAACATAGAAAAAATACATGAATTTCTTGCTTTACATGAGTGCAGACTGACAAATCCAATAATAACGCTCTCTTTTATGACTCTTCTTGTAATTCCTAAATTAAAAATCAGTGATAGGGGATTATTCGATGTAGAAAAGCAGGAATTTATTCCTTTAATAGTTTCAAAATAACACAATTTAAATAAAGGATTTAAAACTTTTAATTTTCTATTTTATAAAAATGACAAAACCTTATTTTAAGGAAAAGGTTAGGACAATCGAAGTAAATAGAAAAACTATATCTGAGCTTTTAGAAGGTATGAAAGATATCTCTTTCCAAGGAAGAAGTCTTGGACAAGCTTTCGATATTTTATGTAGAATGCTAACCGATGAAGAAGCTACTATCATTATGGGCTTAGCAGGTTCTTTATCCACAGCTGGAATGTGGAAAATAATAAAGTGGTTGATTGATGAAAACTATATCGATGTCCTAGTATCTACAGGTGCAAACATTTCTGAAGATATTTATGAAGCAATGGGTGCTTCTTACTATAAAGGTTCTCCTTACGTTAATGACGAAGATTTGTTCAAATATAGAATTGATAGATTCTATGATACTTTTGCTGATGAAGAAGAATATTCAAAAATGGAAAATCTTATTTTTTCTTTCGCAAAAGAGGTGGATGCTAACAAAGTATATTCTTCAAGAGAATTTCTTTGGAAGTTCGGTTCATTTCTATATTCCAAAAATATCAACAGTATAGTAACTTCTGCATATTTAAGAAGTATGCCTATCTATTCTCCAGCTTTAGCAGATAGTGGATATGGAATAGCGCTTTCTAAGTTGAAAATATATGACAAAAAACTTATAGCCATAGATGCAACTTTAGATCTTGTTGAATTATCAAAGCTCATAGCATTTAGTAAAAAAACGGGAGTTATTTATATAGGAGGAGGAGTTCCTAAAGATTTTGTCCAAATAGCAACGATATCCGCTCCTTTCTATGGCTTAGAAAATGATAGGAAACCTCATAATTACGCAATCCAGATAACTACTGATAGTCCTCAATGGGGAGGATTATCAGGATGTACGCTTGAAGAAGCTGTAAGCTGGGGAAAGATTTCTTCAGATGCAAATAAGATCACGGTTTATTGCGATGCAACAATAGCTTTGCCTTTCTTAGTCCATGGAATTTTGGAGAAAAAAATCAAAAGAAAAGGTAAAAATTTAAAAGATTTGATTGAAACATTGTAATTTCATAAAAATTTATATTTTACGTAAAAGAAAATCTACCTACTATGAGCGGAGACGAAGATTTCCCCAGTTGGTGGTGGCGTAGAAGAAGATTCTTTTTCGACGATTTCTTCAAAGAATTCGAGAAGTGGTTTGAAGATGCTATAAAGGAATTTGAAAAAGAATGGGAAAATGTTCCTAAGGAATTAGTAAGGGAAAAAAGATCAGGTTCAAAAACGATAAGAGAATTTGGTCCTTTCGTTTATGGTTATTCAATAACCATAGGTCCTGATGGTAAACCAATAATTAGAGAATTTGGAAATGTAAGGCCTTCCAGAAGACCTTCTAAAATGATAGAAGTCAGTGAAGAAAGAGAACCGTTAGTTGATGTTATTGAAGAAGAAGATAAAGTTAGGGTTGTTGCAGAAGTTCCTGGCGTTTCTAAAGAGGAAATTAATTTAGATGTTGTAGATAATAAGCTTAGAATATCTACAACAGGGAAAATAAAGTACTATAAAGAAGTGCCTCTAGATGTGCCAGTCGATCCAGATACTTCAAAGGCTACATATTCGAATGGAATTTTGGAGGTAACGCTTAAGAAGAAAGAGGAGAAGAAAGAAGGTAGGAAAATAAAGGTAGAATAACAAGCTTTATATAAATCGAAATCTTTTTCCTTTTTTAATTAATAAGATTTAAGCTAACTATAGTCTAATGTTTTTATCCTTTAAGGAATTGCATAAGAGAAAAAAAGTTTATTTACAATGGTTTCTAAAAGTAAGTCTAGATTATATTTTTCCGTAGATGATACGTAAGGAATTTCTAAATTGTTAAAATAATTTTCAAGTAGCTTTTGTCTTTCAATTAAATCTGACTTATAGATTAGGTCTACCTTATTCAAAACAGGTAATATTCTTTCTTTTTTTATTCCAAGCTTTCCAAGTATTTCTAAACTAGTCTTCAACTTTTCTTCAATTATGTTTAATTTATCTGAAGCATCTATCACCAATAATGCCAAATCTGAATACTTCATATCCATTAATGTTAATTCAAAACTATCTATAATGAAAGGATCAAGATCGAAGGCAAAACCTATTGTATCTACAACGGTAAAACCGAATTTGCCTCTAGAAACCATTGAATATTTGCTTGATAAAGTTGTAAATGGTACATCAGAAACAGGCTTATTAAGCTTTGTTAGAGAATTGAAAAGACTTGTTTTTCCTGCATTATAAAAACCGCATAACGCAACTACTTTATTTCCATTTTCCTTTCTCCTGGATATTTCTTTTTCTTTTATAAGTTTATAATAGTCAATCTCTTCCCTAATTTTTTTCCTTCTTGAAATTAGCTGTCTCAAAACGTTATGATAAGCGTACTCACCCAAACTTCTAGGACCAGGTCTATCTCTAAAAACTGATTTAGAAATCTTTTTCTTTATATATGGTATCAATCTTTGAAGAGCTGCAAGCTCAATTTGAAGCTTAGATATTCTATCTCCCGCGTTTTTATCAAAAATTTCGAGAATCAAGTCATTGTAATCTAATACTTTTACTTTTAGATGATTTTCTAGGTTAATTTTTTGAATCGTAGACAGACTATTGTAAACCAAAAAAGTATCACAGTTCGATTGTAAAATTTTCTTTTTAATTTCCTCAACTTTTCCTCTGCCAAAAAGGAAAGCTGAATTTATTCTTGTTGCATACTGGCTTATAACATCGCATACCTCATATCCAAGTGCTTTTGCAATATTCCTAAATTCCTCTGCTTTTATCTCTATATTGCTTATATCTTGAAAACCCTTAATGTATCCAATTAATGCTAAAGTCAACAATTGAATGTATTATTTATGAATAATTAAAATTTTAACTCTAGTAGAGAAACATTTAAAAGAGACGTTATTTTTATCTTAAAAACAATGCCAGACTTCAGCTTTGGTACAATATTCATCCTTTTATACTTGATATTTCTTATCATAGGAAAATTTTTCAAGATAAATGTGGAAAAAATTTTTACTGCATGCGTTTTATCTATAATATTCACTGTAAGCTTTTGGGGAGGCACAGTAATAAGGGACGTTATAACGTTGAGCAATGTGCTTTTTTTATCTATTTCCTATACATTAATCACTTTAGCAATTACATACTTAATAGGAAATGTTATCTCTAAAGAAAATGTTGTTAAAAATGCCACCTTACTTTTTAATAGGACACCAATATATTTTATCTTAGTACTTGTTTTGGGTTGGTTAGTTGGAACTTTAACAAATCTAAGTTTACCTTTTGATGCTTTAATTTCTTATGAACTTTATGCTTTAGCTATACTAGTAGGTCTCCTTACCGGTTCAGAGATATCTTTAGCATTAATAAAAAAGAGCGGTTTAAAAGCTTTCTTATCAATCCTTACTTCAGTTTCAGGTGGGATTTTAGCTGGTATAATATCTTCTTTAATTTTTAATGTAGATTTAAGACTCTCTTTGGGAATAACTATGGGAATGGGATGGTATTCATTCGCTGGACCCGTTGTAGCATATTATTCGTCACCTCTATACGGTACTGTTGCTTTTTTATCAAACTTTCTTAGAGAGCAATTAACCATTGTTACAGTTCCTTTTTTAAGGGGGAGTAACGTGTCATTAATAAGCTTAGGTGGTGCAACAACCATGGACGATACATTACCTATTCTTGTTGCTACACTAGGAAAGCAAAATTCGCTGGTCTTTGTAGTCAATGGTTTGGTTCTCACTATTTTAGTAGCCTTGATATTGCCTTCATTATTTTTGATATAATCCTCTACAATATAGCTAAAAATTATAAAGAAAAGTTTTGAATTCGATATGCATGAATTAAAGTCTTTTTATAATAATAGATTTTATTTATATTCAGAACAACATTTTAAGAAGATATGAGAACAAAAGCTCTTTACTTATTTGACAGCTATTTGAAAGAGTTCAAATCAAAAGTATTAGAAACCAAGGACAAGAGCGTTATACTGAGCGAAACTGCATTCTATCCAACAAGCGGAGGTGTAGAACATGATACTGGGTTGATAATCCGAGGAAATGAAACTTTTAATGTTGTAGATGTTATTAAATCGAACGATGAGATAATTCATGTTTTAGATCGAGAGGGATTAAGCCCAGGTGATGAAGTTGTTGGAAAAATCAACTGGGAAAGAAGATATAGGTTGATGAGGATGCATACTGCAGCACACCTTTTAAGCGCCGTATTCTATAGGGAACTTAATGCCTTAATAACAGGTAACCAATTGCAAGTTGATAAATCTAGGATAGACTTCAGCGTTGAAAAATTTGATAGAGATTTAATTACTTCTCTTGTTGCAAAAGCTAATGAATTGATCAAGAATGATAGCAACGTGAAGATATATTTTGTAAAAAGATCTGAAGCAATGAAAGAACCTGGTTTAGTAAAGTTAGCTGAGGCTCAACCCCCTGAAGTCGAAGAACTTAGAGTCGTCGAGATAGAAGGAATAGATAAGCAATTTGACGGGGGTCCACATGTATCAAGGTTAAGTGAAATAGGCCAAATTGAAATTCTTAAGTTAGAGAATAAAGGGAAAACAAACAGAAGAATTTACTATACCGTTAAACCTTAAAGAAAACCATAGCTTTTTACTATATCTACCAAACAATTTACTAATAAATCTGAATCATTCAACATTTCGCATCTTTCAAGAACAATACCTTTGTTTTTTGCCCAATTTTTACACTCAATGTCTAAATCGTAAAGTATCTCAAGATTGTCAGTTACAAATCCTATTGGTGCTACAAGAACTTTTCTTATATTCTTTTCATAAAGTTCTTCTAAATGTTGAATAATATCAGGCCCTAACCATTTTTCTCTTGTCATCCCTGCACTTTGAAATGTGAAACTCCATTCTTTTTTTCCTATTTTGTTTGCTATCAATCTACATGTTTCTAAGAGCTGATCTACATATGGATCATTCATTTTAAGAATTCTCTCTGGTAAGCTATGTGCAGAAAATAATAACCAATAATCTTTTCCAATCTTTTTTTCTGCTTCTCGAATCCTTGAAACCCATGCTTCTATAAAACACTCGTTATTGTGCCAACTTTTGACAAATTTGACTTGAATTTGAGATCCTTTTTCAGAAATTTTTCTCCTAACGAAATTAAAGTAAGTTTCAACGCTTTCAATGGAATAATGCGGAGCTAAAACAATACAAAGCAACTCTTTAAATCCTTTCTCAACTATTGTATCAACAACTTTTTCTATAAAAGGTTCAGAATGCTTCATTGCATAAAAAACTACAGTTTCGCTTCCTAAAGATTTGATTTTAGCCTGTAACTTTTTAGCTTGCGCTTCAGTTATCTCAATCAACGGAGATTTTCCTATAGCTTTATATCTGCTAATAAGTTCATCAACTTCTTCCTTTGTAGGCTTTCTGCCTCCCCTAATATGCGTAAAATACTCTTCAACCTCGTTAAGATTGCGTGGTGCTCCATATGCCATTAGCAAAACAGCTTTCATAACGAAAATTGAATAGTTTAAGAATTATTAATTTATGCTCTGAAAAGATAATATTCATTAAAAATTTAAAAATTATTATTTGCATTTATTACTAAAAGAAAATTTTTGCTCAGCATATCAATAAGACTTTAAGATTATAATACAACATTAAATATGATGAGTAATTATTACTATCGATTCTTCTGTAATTCATTGCTTCATCAATGTTGCAATAATTGATGCCAGACTTACCAAGTTTAGAAGAGAAAAGAAAATAAACTGGGCAAAATCCCGCTACCAAGAGGTTTTCAAGGCTGTGAATAGTCGTTATCAAGAGTTGAATAATGTTAAGAAGATGTTTAAGAGAAGGAAAAAGACGTAAAAATGCTAACTCGTAAAAAAATACTGTTCGAGGTAGAACGACTTTTAACCTATTTCATACAGTAATACTAGTCTAACTGATTGAACTTATTAAAGTGAAGTCAGAAGGAAATCTCTCTGAAATGGGTAGTTAGGAAATTCCGACTTAATTCCACATTAATAGTTAAATCAGAACTAAGAGTATTCCTAAGAACACTAAGGATATACCAAATAGTTGATTTAACGTTAATTGTTCATTTAGTAAGATCCAAGAAACGGTTAATGCTACTGCTGGTACTCCCATTGAAAACGAACTAATTAGTGTAGCTTTACATTTATCTAGTAACTTAAACCATATTAAGTAAGCTATCCCAGATCCTAAAGCACCTTGATATAGAACTGATAATAAAAATTCTAAATTAGGAACCACCTTAAAGTTATGCCCAGGGAGAAGGGCAAACAATAATATTATTGGTGTACCTAAAGCTGATTGAAGAGCGGTGATAGAAACTTGATTTTCTTTAAAATTAAATTTTTTATAAAGAGTATTGAAAAGTCCCCAAACGAATCCACCAAGCAATCCTGGTATCGTAGATATTAAGCTTATCTTACCTATAGTTGATACTAATATTATTCCTGAGAATCCAATTAGGATACCTAAGTACTTTATAATCGTTAATTTTCCTTTATTAGTACTCTTACTAGAAGTGAAGTAAATAGGACTTGAGAATATATTGTGAATGGAATTGTAAATTTGTTTGGCTTTTTCGACAGTATTTTCAACAATTAGTATGTTCTTATTTCTATCTACATTATCTAAGATTTTAATTATGTCTTGATTCAATGCATATAGTCTTTTTTCTTCTCTTTCAAGTTTTTTATCAAATTGGAATCTATTAGATAAAATATGTTAGAGAGTATTGCTCGAGGTTGTACCGCGAGATGTATCTAAACTTATAAAGAACAGATTTGGAGAACTCTATGTCTCAGAGACCAGGTTTGAGGATCTCAGAAGTGAGGCTGATGAGGACTATCTAAAGCATGTTGTCTTTAATCAATCAAATATCTAGTGCTAATAAAAAAATTCTTAGCCGTTTGTTTTACTTACAGATCTTTATTCTGCATCATGCCATGCAGTGTTAAATTTTTAAGCTTGAATATGATTTAGTAAATTGAGTACTATGATTGAATACCATCCGACGGGTATTATTTTTATGAGTAATTATGGCAGAGAATTGGCTTTGAAATTGTTTAAAAAAGCAGTTAAGAACTATGTTATGGTAAGAACGCCACTTAGAATAATTAAAAGAAAGATTAGAAGAGTTGTTAAATCTTATAATGTGAGACTTACAGAATTAGAGTATCGTATAAACATATTGTTAATAAATCCTTTGGTAAACCTCTCGTAGAAGATGAAAGAAGAAAAGCCTAGGTCTTTGTTAGAGTTTATTAAGAGACTAGAGAATAAAGGTGAGAAAAATGATTAAATGTCCATACTGTGACTATGAGGGAGAATATAGGCCCATTAAGACTTGGAAGTATAGTTGGTGGAATGTCTATTTCTATGAATGTCCTAGATGTGGCAGAAGATTTAGATATCAAATAGACCCTACAGGCAAGAAAAAAAATTTTATAATGAAATTAGGTGTTCGTAATAAAAGCTCACGTAAGAAATAAGTTGATAAGGAAATAATTTCTTAAATAAAATGATTAAATTTTAAAAACCTCAATCCTGTCACATCTTTTTTTTATAAGCTTCACGTAATCTTCTATTAGTTCTATTAATAAAGCTTTTCTCTTTAATCTTAATGCAACTTTTCCTACTGTTCCACTTCCTGCAAAGGGATCTAAGACTATCCCCCCTGGCGGACATCCTATCTTCATTGCTTTTTCTACAAGCTCTTGTGGGAATACAGCGAAATGTGCTCCTTGATATTGCTCAAGATATATACTCCAGACATCCCCAGGATTCTTCCCTTTTTCACTCGGTTTTACTGTCTGTAGCTCGGCAATAATCTCAGTTACTATTTGATCAAAGATATTGTTAAATTTAAGAATTTCTTTAAGTTTATACCAATCTGAAGGTCTAGGAATTGACCCCCCTTTCCCCCATTCACCAAAATCTTTTCTAAACCAATGTCCTGCAGTATCTTTATATCCAAGTTTTTCATCTATAGTATTAATAGGAATATCATTGATCCTTCTCCAAAAAATTAGATATTCAGCTATTAACGGTTGAGGAACTTTCCATCTACGCTTTATAGTTATGTATTCTCCAGAGATAGCGAGTCTACCAGCAGGTGAAGACGCAAATGTTTGTTGAATATTTAGATACTTACTAGATTTAGGAGTCTTAGTAATATACCTTTTGATCTCAACATCATCAACTATTAATTCTATCACGTTTGATTGAATAGAGCTGGAGTTCTCCTTGGTCAATGGTTTTGGAAAGGTCTCTGAAGTTTTGCCAAGTAATCTACCACAGTAAGGGCATAAAAGTTTTTCTGCATTGGCAAGAGATAAAATTATGTCCCAATATATAAGAACTGATCCGCATATTGGACATTGAAATTTTACTTCCTCCGGATAATCTTTAAGAGGTTCGCCCAATGGGATCCAATCTAATCCATCCTCACTAAATCTCACAAGTATTTCATGAATCTTTTTACTAGAATATCTCACACCTATTACAACCCCTTCGCGTGTTTCACGATTACGTAGAGAGTCTATTACTCTCGCTCCAAGATAATCTTCGGGTCTAAGACTAAGCATATTGCTATACTCTGCTAAGGTCTTCGGTTTTTCAGAAACCTCATCTAGATTAAAATAATAGAATTCTTTTGCTTCTCTTTTAGTAAATACTAAAACCGGCTCATATATATTATTTAGCCTGTTTCTAGCTGGTGTAGGCATCGCATTAGGCTTATGCCATATTATTTTGTTCTTCAGCATATACCCATTTTTTTGTAGTTCTATAGCGATGGTCTCAGGAATCAGAATCAACTCTTCATCAAGATATTTATATCCTACATTCAGAAAGACCACAGATGTTTTCTTTAATTTCGGTCTAAGAGCATAAAATACTTTAACTATCTCGTAGACATATTCTTCAGGAGTGCTCTCCTGACCGATCTGATCAGGATGACTATAATCTCTCTGCTTCCAATAAGGAGGGGATGTTATGACACAATCTATAAAATTATCAGGAAGCTGGTTAACTATCTTTCTCACATCCCCAACAATAACTTTGGGTACCCACGAACCATTAAATGTTTTCCATTCTCTCAGGAACTCTATTAACGATGACATCAGCCTCACATGTGTTAGATTTAGAGGGTTCTCCTATTAATATTATAAAAATATTATAAAAATCCAAAAGATTTCATTAAAGCTTTCGGCGTATGACCCATGTTTTTATTTCAGAAATATACCAAATAGCAAGTATTTTCACAATCAACACAACCATACAAATTTCTATAGATATAACAGTCTTCACTTCTAAACGCTAATATAAATTCTGGTGTAACTATAATTTCTTGGCCATCTTTGTCGCTCAAGTTTGTTATTCTTTTGTATCCGTTATATTTAGTATTAAAATATAAACGGAATCGGAAATTACAAGGATAATTTTTATTATTTAATAATTTGTAACACGGACATTTATTATAATAAAATCTATAATTTGATGGCCGCTCTCGCTTACCTTCTTTTGTTCGATAACTTTTTGGATGACCTACTATATTATCGCCATACACATCATACAATAGTCCATTAGGCATAGAAACGAGAACTATCCCAATCGGTCCGCGATCGAGACTGTTTTGAATAATGATCTCAGGCTTTTCATAAATTATCTGAATAAAATACGTAAGAGCATACTTCCTAACGATCTTGTTATTCTCCTTAATTTCATAATAAGTCTTTATCTTTGGCTGAAACCTCTCTTTTGAACCGTATTTCTTCATCATAGGATAACTGGTTTGCGCATCGCCTACCTCTACAAGCCCACCAAGATCTCTTACGTTATCAATATAAGCTGTTTTAATATCAATGTTAACATATGCATCTTCTGTTTCAAAGAACAAGTTCGAACCTATATATATTGGAACGGGGTGCCAATCACTAAATTCCTCTGAAATAACCTTCCAGAAAATTCTTTCAGCCCCGATACCAAGATCTGTCAGTCTTTTTGTTTCAGTATGAAAAGAATTCTTCCAATAGTCGTAAATATTAAATCTTAAAGCAAACCTTTCCACAATATAGATTAATCTCTTTCTTACAGCATTATCGATCATGTTTAAATAATTAAATTCGTGTTCCTCCACGTAGGTTTTCTCATCATTGACGCTCATGACCTTCACCAATTCTCATGTTTTAACATACTTGGTTATTCTTTTAACATTATCTAGAGTATGTAATTCGTCAATGATCTATATAATACTTACTTTCTCATGTATATTGTGTTTGTAAAAAATCTATAATACGCAACGTAGTGTACTAATACCTTAAGTATCAGTATCATAAATTCTAATCACTTACTCAAAAACTTATTCAAACATTGCCTACATAAGTTATATCATTTAAGAAATATAGCCATTATCGTTAGATCACTGAAGGTATGATTATCGTTTATTAATGATAATAAACTATCGTATTTCCTTTCTATCTCATTCTCATATGTTAAATTTTCAACTACAATAACTCTGCAGTTTAACCCAGTCTGATAAAGATATTTCGCAACTCTTTGAGGGCCGTCCCCATATGGTTCTGGAATTACTATAGCAACTCTTTTCATCTTTACTATTTCTAGAATCTCGTTTAGAGATTTTGAGACATCTCCTCTAATATGTAGAGTAACGAACCCAATAAAATTCATGTCTAGTCCTAATCTAGCTAATAACACGTTAAGAGATGAGACTCCAGAAATAATCTTTACTTTAACATTCTTATCAACGCTTATGCTCTTTATTTTCTCTACGAATTGCCAATCAGAAATTGATGGATCCCCATGAATTAAGATTGCTACATTTTCGTTTTTAGCCCTTTCAATTGCACTGGATAGCTGCTCTAATTCATTCTGATATTGTAATATTATTATTTCCTTATCTTCTAAAATTGGGTAAAATCTATCAATTACACTCTTCCATCCAACTATTACGCTACTATCCTTTATTGCCTTATATCCTTTAAGCGTTAAATATTCTGGATCCCCTGGCCCAACACCAACTATATATAGCATCATATCGCCTCTTCATAAATTGCAATGGCAATCGTAGGATTTCTCCCTATAGCTATTTTTCTTAAAACCAATTTTGAATTATTACCGCCAGCAATTATTGCAGATATTGCTACCTTACTTTGGTTAATTAACTTATTGCTAACATTCGTAAAGGAAAAGGACATTAACGTTCAAAGTATTAATAAGGCAATAACTATTAAGCATTGTTGTTACCATCACAATCTTAGAACGGAAAGACGGTTCACAAACTAAAATTAACATTTTTGCCTTTACTTAATGGTAATACCTAATGAGAAAACCCATAATCGTTAATAAGTTCTTATTTTACAAATATTTGATATAATGGTATTCTTTGAACGCTCTTACCGATTATAGACCTTATTGCATTTAGAATTGCAGGAGGTGCGGCCATAGTGCCCCCTTCTCCTAGACCAGCTGAATATTCATCACTGCTTTGGATATGCTCAATTTCTATATTAGGACTTTCCATCGCTGACATTACACAATATTCTGCAAAGGTTTGATAAAATGGTGTCCCATTCTCATCATACTCTAAAGAAGCATATAGGGAAACTTCAATTCCATGAAAGGTTGAACCTATTATCTGACCTCCAGCAACATTTTCATTAAGTATTTTACCAGAATCATGAATAACGTAATATTTTAATATTTAAAGTAAGTTTGTCTTGTTAAGAGACCCAAATTCCAAGTCTGTTAAGTACTTCTTGAGATAATTCAAAAGGCGTATGGGTAATGGAAGAATTTGCATGGTAATGGGTAATTATTTTCCCATATAACTAAGGGGTCTTTTAGGCAAGTAATAAGAAGGGCATCATTACATATTCCTCCTAAGATACTACATTAAACTTAGCATGACTGAGGAAATCTTCGAATGATCAAGACTTACAAGGACAATAAAGTATTTACTCAATAGAGGAGGCCAAAAACTACGTTAAACATTTTTTATAATTAGTATTATTTAATCTTAACGAAATAACATATTCAGAGTTAGATAAAATTGATGGCCAAGAACTTTTCAGAAAAAGTAACGTTAAAATTTTAATACAAAAATATAAGACTTTTATTCGAACTTCTATTAGAGATTTTAATTTCTCTTTCTTGTTTCCTTATGAACAATATATACAATTTTTATCAAGTTTTTAACAGGAGTATCCTTAAGAACGCCATGGCCCAGATTAAAAATAAATCCATTCATGTCCTTTGTTTCACCAATAATATCCATTACCTTTTTTTCCATCAGACTACCACCGACAACAGCTATTACTGGATCCAAGTTCCCTTGTATAGCCTTTTTAAAATCAATCAGTTCAAAGGCTTTCCTAATGCTAATTCTCCAGTCTATACTTATGACATCACACGAGGTTTTTGCAAAACTTTTAATCAAATGTGCAGAATTTGAACAATAATGTATCTTTGGTATGTTTGATGGTAAGCCCTCAAATATTTCCTTTGTGTATTTCAGAACATAATTTTCATAGTCTTCATTAGATAAAACACCTGCCCAGCTATCAAAAATTTGAACAGCATCCACTCCATACTTAATTTGCAAATTTAGATATTCCTTCGTAAGAATTGTAAGGTTTTCCATCAATCTTCTCCATTCTTCTTCATTATTAAACATGAATTTCTTAGTCAAAAAAAGATCTCGGTTTGGTTTATTTTCAAGAACATAACTTAACAATGTGAATGGGGCTGCTGAAAATCCTATAACTGGAATTTCATCTTTTAAGTAATTCTTAAGCAATTTTATACCTTCGAAAACGTATGGAATTTCATTTTCTATATCCTTCTTATCTGAATTAATTATTTTATCCAAAGCATGACCTTTATTCGAAATTACAGGTCCTAAATCTTCTTTAATATTCACTTCAATGCCTATTGAGATTAAAGGAATTGTTATATCACAGAAAATTATAGCGGCATCCACTTTTAGAAGCTTTGACGCATAAGAAGATAAATAAGCGGATAGCTCAGGATTCTTAATGATTTCGAATATGGAATAACTATTTCTTAATTTTCTATACTGGGGTAAATATCTACCTACTTGCCTCATAAACCAAACTGGCGTATACTCTGTATCCTTCTTATAACACGCTCTTATGAAAGTATCATTCATGAGGTATTGAATGAAAGGCTGAATGAAAAGCCTCTAAGGTATTTTCTAAATCATCATCGCTATGAGAAGTTGTAAGAAATATGCTTTCGAACGGTGAAGGAGGTAACAATACTCCTTCTTTTAACATTATCCAAAATATTTTTTTATAAAGTTCATACTTTGTGTTTTTAGCATCGTTAAAATTTTTCACAGGTTTATTTGTAAAAAACAAGCTAAACATTGAACCGCATCTATTAATTTTTATATCTATACCGTTTTCCTCTGCAATATCATAAATTCCTTTTTCTAAGTAGCTAGCCTTCTTTTCAAGAGATTCATATGTCTCTTTGGTTAGAAGTTCAAGAGCTGCTAAACCAGCTACCATTACTATAGGATTTCCTGCAAGCGTTCCAGCCTGATAAACAGGACCTGAAGGAGATATCAGATCCATTATTTCCTTCTTACCACCATATGCCCCTACAGGTAATCCTCCACCTATTATTTTTCCTAAGCATGTTAAGTCTGGATAAATCCCGAATAATTCTTGTGCTCCTCCTAAGCTTACCCTAAAACCTGTTATAACCTCATCAAATATTAACAGCGATCCGTATTCATCACAAAGTTTTCTTATTTTCCTTAAAAAATTTAAATTAGGAAGAACCACTCCCATATTTCCTGCCACAGGCTCAATGATTACACAGGCAATTTTATTTCCGGCTTTTTCGAATGCTTTTTCAATTTTTTCCTCATCGTTATAAGGCAAAGTTAATGTATTTTCAACAACCCCTTTAGGGACGCCTGGACTTAAAGGGATATCATAAGTTGCTAATCCTGATCCTGCCTTTGATAAAAAGTGATCTGAATGACCATGATAACATCCTTCAAATTTAATAATAAGGTCTCGATTTGTGTAAGCTCTTGCAAGTCTTATTGCAGACATGGTTGCTTCAGTTCCAGAATTCACAAACCTTATTTTTTCTATCGACTTAACCATATTGCAAATCCTTTCTGCAAGTTCAACTTCAAATTCTGTTGTCAATCCGAAATTGTTCCCTCTCTTTACTGCTTCAATGATTCTATTTTCTATGTATTCATTAGCATGCCCGTGAATTATTGCTCCCCATGAACAAATGTAATCTATGTATTCTCTTCCTTCAATATCTTTAATCTTTGAACCTTTTCCGCTTTCTATTACAATAGGTTCTCCGCCAACATAAATGAAAGATCTTACTGGGCTATTTACACCACCAACCAAATATTTTTTTGCTTTATCAAGAATTGATTTATGATCTTTGGATTTTGCCATTAAAGAATAGTTGATTTAAGCCATTTAGCTGCATCTTCTGCGAAATATGTTATTATTATATCAGCTCCTGCTCTTTTTATTGCATGAAGAATTTCCAATATTATTTCTTTTTCGTTTATCCAACCCTTTGAAGAAGCTGCCTTAACCATAGCATATTCCCCACTTACATTGTAGGCAGCTATAGGATGATTGAAATTTTCTCTGACAATCCTTATTATATCTAAATAAGCCAATGCTGGTTTAACCATAACTATATCGGCTCCTTCATTTATATCAATTTGGATTTCCCTTATTGCTTCCCTTGCATTCCTATAATCCATTTGATAGCTTTTTCTATTTCCAAACATTGGCTTAGAATCAGCTGCTTCTCTAAAGGGTCCATAAAAGTTTGAAGCATATTTAGCAGAGTATGACATTATAATTGTTTCTTTAAAACCGTTCTCATCAAGAATTTTCCTAATAGCCTTAACCTGCCCATCCATCATAGCGCTTGGTGCTACTATATCTGCGCCTGCTTCTGCATATGTTAAAGCTGCTTTTGCTAGAAGCTCCAATGTAGCGTCATTATCAACATCGCCATTTCTAATTATTCCGCAATGCCCATGAGAAGTATATTCACATAAACATACATCTGTAGCTATGATTATTTCAGGAAACTTCTTCTTTATCTCCTTAACAGCCTTATATATTGTTCCATCCTTTGAATAAGCTGCAGTGCCTTGCTCATCTTTATAGCTAGGTATTCCAAACAATAGAAAGCTTTTAATACCCAATTTTATGTTTCTATCTATAAATTTCAAAGCATTATCGATAGAATATCTAAAAACACCTGGCATCGAGCCAATTTCCTCAACTATGTTGCTCCCTTCTTTTATGAAGATAGGCATTATAAAGTCGTTCGGTTCAAGATCTGTTTCTTTTATAAGCTCTCTTAAAATTTCATTCCTTCTCAATCTTCTACCTCTTAATTCAGGAAACGTAGGAATTTGTAATGTTTCATCCATAATTTTTCTCAATTTCATCAATTAAATCATCGATCGTATATCTTTTTGGAACTATAGTTACTTTAAAACCCATATCTAGAGCAGCTTTTGCAGTAATGGGGCCTATGCAAGCAACATCGCAATTTTCCTTAAGCTTTTTTACTGTCTCATCATCTAGCAATTTGAATAAAGCTTTGACACTTGATGCACTTGTTAAAACTATAAGTTTGCATTTAAGAACTTCATCTGCAATATAATCAACTTTTTTGAACTTTACGTCATAAATTCGTATCGAATCCACTAAAAACCCCCTAGATTTTAATATTTCTTCCATTTTTTCATCAGCTATTTTAGATCTTATGAGTAGCAATTTATCTCCTTTGTTCGCTGGCAACTCCTTTGCTAAATTCTCAGTTGTAAATGCCGTTGGAATAAAATCTACTCTCATATTAATCTTACTCAATTCTTGTGCAGTCTTTAATCCAACTGCAGCGATTTTCGGTTTTAAATTGGATAAATCTTCTCCTAAGAAAATACACCTTTCAGCAAACTTTTTAACAGCATTTCTGGATGTAAACAAAATCCATTCATACTCATTTATTTTCTTGATTTTCTCATCTATTGAGTTAAAATCTTCTACGAAATTCACCTCAGTTTCTCCTATGATTAAAGTCTCGTAACCTTTTTCTTTTAGTTTCTGAATAAGGTCATTATTTAATTTTAATACAAGCACTTTAGTTTTTTTATTCATTCAATTTCGATTGCAGTTTAATTGCAAGCCTTTTTCCAACTTCTTCAGGTTTATCAGAATTTCCTGTAACTTCATCCTTAATTATTCTATTCTTACTTTCATCATACACAAAACCGATTATTTTTAACATACTATTTTCTAATCTGGCATATGCTCCTATTGGTAGATAGCAGTCGGCGCCCATTTCATATGCAAAACTTCTTTCACATCTAGCTGCAATCATTGTCTCTTCATCATTTATATGCCTTACAATTTCGATCGTTTCTTTGTCATCCTTTCTTGTTTCAACAGCTAAAATTCCTTGGCATACAGCAGGAATCATTTTCTCAATTGGAAATACTTCAGTAATCCTCCAGTCTTCGTTTATTCTTTTCAATCCTGCAATAGATAAAACAATTGCATCTATATCTTGCTGGAACAATTTCCTTATTCTGGTATCTACATTCCCATGAATATCAATTACTTCTATATCTTTTCTTAGATTAATTAGCTGTACTTTTCTTCTTATACTACTAGTGGCGACTTTTGAAGCGCTGGGAAGTTCTTCAAAACTAATTCCTTTCTTTGTAATTATACAATCACGAGGATCTTCGCGCTTAGGTGTAGCGGCAATAATTAAATTCTCGCTAAGCTTTACAGGCAAATCTTTTAGACTATGTACAGCAATGTCAATCTCGCCTTTTTCAAGCTTATGCTCTATTTCCTTTGTAAAAGAGCTCTTACCTTGCAATTGCTTTCTTCGATCAGGTGGAATTATATCTCCTTGTGTTTTTATCTTAACAATCTCTATTTTTACGTCTTTGTTAATCTTTGATATCAAGTTAACTACTATTTCAGCCTGAGCTAAAGCTAGCCTACTACCCCTTGTTCCTAGTTTTAGAACTTTTTCAATCAATATCTTTTAATATTGTTAAAAATTCTTTCAATAGTTTTTAGCTTTTCTTCCAAATTTACTTCCTTGTTTGATTTTAGGTAGCTTAGAATATCATAAAGTATTTTATAAGTTAACCTTTTAGTTATTAAATCAACAAGTACAATGTATTCTTCACCTTTTCTCTGCAACTTAGCTTTATATTTTTCTATTTCTTTACTCCTTAAGTTTTCAAAGTATTTGTTTAATCTTGAGACAACTTTGGATAATTTAGTTATTACAAGCCATTCATAAAATTTCTCAGCTTCCTCTTTTATTTCCTTTTCAGCTGAATTCAAATCAAATGAAATTTCTTTATAATTGATTTTACTTAATTTTGTTATATCATCCAAGTCGTAGTATTCCGTATTTGGCAAATAACGAACGTTTGGGTCAATGTTTCTAGGCATTCCTAAATCAACTATTACCCTTTTTATACCATCGTTTAAATCCTCATAACCTAAGACAAAATCTTCAGATACTGTTGATGAGATTATTAAATTACACTCTTTAATCATCTTCCTAGCTTCAGAATAATTTATGAGGATTGCATTTTTGTATGAAATTTCCCCTAACTCTTTTTTTGTTGCAATATATAATCTATAACAAACGTTCGAAATTTTATCTGCTAAAATTCTTCCCATGGTACCAAATCCAAATATTATGCAATTAATTTCGGATTGCTTTAATTTTGATAAAGCAAGATCTAAAATAGCTGATGAAAAAATGGAAGAAAT
>AQVQ01000016.1 GCA_000375685.1 crenarchaeote SCGC AAA261-N23 | reverse complement strand
TTACTAGGCTTAGACCTCACACATTTCAGCTTAATTGGAATATTGGAAACTTTTTCTGCACTGTTTTTAATGACTATAGGTTTAGGTTCCATATTTGTAATGGTAGCAATAAGATCAACTTCATGGCAATCACAAATGGCTGTAATGAATTTGCTCAATTTACCTTTAACATTTACGAGCAATGCAATGTTTCCAATTCAGTTCATGCCTGATTGGCTTCAATATGTAGCAAAAATAAATCCCGTTAGTTATGCTATTGACATATGCAGACAAGCTTTAATTGGAAGCACGGGATTTGCATCTATGACCTTTGAATATGCATATCTTTCAATTTTTGCTTTTATTTTTAGCTTTATTGGTATACTTCTATCTTGGAAAGCATTAAATAAATAAAGTTTAAGAATTTTTCTATAAACAAATGAAAATACTTTGTTTGCACTGTGATAAAGTAGCATATTTGCCGATAAAAAAGGAAATTGCGATCGCTGAGGAAACAGATACTGTGGAGAGGAAATACGAGAATGTACTTTTACTTTTAACAGCTGTGGAGAAAAATGATAATGAAGAAACTGTAAAGAAAATGGTTGAAAATATTAAGAAGGTGATGAAAGAGCTGGGAACAAATAATTTGCTATTATATCCTTTTGCTCACTTAAGTACTGATCTTAAAAGGCCCTCAGAAGCGATTAAGATAATGAACATGCTTAAAGATGAATTATCTAAATTAGCTAAAGTCAATAAAGCTCCGTTCGGTTGGAATAAAGCTCTCGAGTTAAAAACTAAAGGCCATCCTTTAGCTGAAAGATTGCTAACTGCTGATTAATTAAATTAATCAAAAAGATAAATAAGTATTAGAAAAAAATCTATATTGTGTTCAAAGAAGCTGTAAACAAATATGAGATGTTCAGGTTTATAGATAGATTAAACTCTTCAAGAAATTTTGGAGACATTTTTGAACTTGTTAGAGATGTTGTATATAGGGTTTTGAAAAAAAGAAGAGCTGGTCTCTCACTTTATTTGCAGGATATTGAAGCATATATTTTAGCATATCACATTGTTGGTTCAAACATAATCGTTATAAACAAAACAGTTCTTGATTTCTTAATCAACGAGGTTAATGATAGGGAAAAATTAAATGCTTATATTTTCGTTGTTTTGATGCATGAATATCTGCACAGTTTAGGATACTATGATGAAAGACTCGTTAGAAATATCGAGTATGAAATATTGAAGGAAGCTTTTGGTGAAGATCACCCAACTACAAGACTTGTGGGGAAGGATTTGGAAGAAATATTTTCTCAAGTAAGTAGATTAAAATTCAGAAGGCCCACTTATGAATATCAAATAATTAGAGATTTTGACAGATCAAGTACTACGTATATCTTATGAAACTCTTTTTGGTGCTAATACTAAATTAGCTACCGCATCGCATACGCCTACTGAGAAACCTGAAATTCTTCTAAATTCCTTTGCAATCATTGAATAAGAAATAGCTTCAGTAGTTTCTATGTTACCTGTGAAAAGGTAGTTTAATAGCTCATCCTCCAGATCCTTTTGTAAACTCATTATTCTAATTATTTTTACAGCAGATTCAATGTCCCTATTTATTAATGCATTGATAGAACCATTTCTCATATTATATGCACTTTCAGCCATTTTCTGGATAAAATCGTTTGCAACGGCATCAACTTTACCTATTCTGGTTAAATAGGAATTCGGCATTACGGTATGATGCAGCATTCTATTAAGATATGATGCAACAGTTCCGTAAACAATTGCATGTCTAGGATTTTCTATTCCGATTTTCCTTGATAGAATTATATCATTTGCTGCCAAAGCAATTTGTCTTACCATAAACCTGTATTTTCTCAAACCCTCTTTGATTCTTCCAAGAATTTCATTAGCAAGTTGTTTATCGAGGGTTTCTATAGCTTTTACGGTATCTGAATGTATATCATTTATGAAATAATTTATATTTTTTACGGTATCATTTATATGATAAGTAGAGATATCGACTATCATTTCAAAAGTAAAAATATTACTCTTATCCTCAACTATTTCAGCACCAAGCATATCATCTCGCAGGTCTCTAAGCCTTTTTTTAATATTTGAATCAAATATATTGTGAGTTGTTACTTTTATTTTTGATATTCCTTGCATGTAATACGTCAAAATAAAATATTCAAGAGTTCTTGGGTCCTTAATCTTATCATAATCTATTTCAACTTCTCTTTCAAGTGATACATCTAAACTTGAAGTTATTCTTAGAACATTGTCCGATTCTACAATTACTATGACCTCATTTGTTTTATTGTTCTCAACCCAATGCTTTGGCAAAGCCAATATGTAGCTTCCGCCCTTAATTTTCCAAACTTTTCTCCTTTCTAGTCCGGTTAAACCAAATTGATCAGGCATATTCTAAGATATACATAATAGAGATAAATATATAAACTTTATATACAATGGCCTAAAATATTTATAGTTAAAGAGAAAAATATATATCTGTTATTAAAAATTATATTTTATATGAACAACAAGCATTTACAACTGCCTAACATATCTGATCCTCCTCAAATTCAACAACCAAACATATTCCCAGTAGAATGGGAAGTTGAAACAAAAGAATTACAAGAATTATATGAAAAAGCAAAAAAAGAGCAATGGAACCCTTCTGATATTAATTGGGGTTCATTACAAGAAAAAGACTTCGATCACATCCAAAAAATAGCAATATCATATTGGTTTTCTGTTTTAGCAACCTTTGAAAGAGCTACACCGGTTTTTGCTAAAGCATTAATAAAGGCATATGAAACCCATGCTGAACAACCAGTAAAATTCTTGTTTTCAACTTTAGTTTTTGATGAAGGAAGACATGAAGAATGCTGCATGAGATGTGTCGATAGGCTTTGTCCTTTCTTTCCTTGGAAATGGAAACCCAAAACTACTTTTGAAGAGAACATATTGAAAGCAATAAACTGGATTTATTATAACGGTTCAAGATATTGGAGAGCCTTTTCTCAGGCAGCCGATGTTAAGTATAATCTCAATGTTTTGTTTTCTTCATTCATGATGGCCGAAACAGGAGCTACAACGATATTTAGAAGTATGGCAGAAAGAGCTACACACCCAGTTTTCAGAGAAGTCTTTATAAACATTCATAAAGATGAAGCTAGACATTTGGCCTTTACTTGGTATCTTTTAAAGGAAAGGCTACCTGCAGCGTCATTGGAAGAAAAAGCACAAATAACAAAGCAATTAAGGGCTGGTTTCGTTTTCCTTTCTCCAATACTTTTCGAGCCCATAAGCGAATTCTGGAAACTTCCTGATGGGTTCTTAGATATTCATAGGAAAATGGAAGAAATAGCAAGGGATGCTGGATTGGGAGTATTAACGCATGAAGAAAAGAAAAAAATATGGGGGGATGCGGTAAGGTCTGTAAAAGCTAGAATTAAGCAGTTTAACGTAAGTTTTCCAGATATGCCTGAAATTGGCATATACGGTGAAGAAGAAGTTCAAATAAAAGAAGAAGATATAGCCTTCATGGGGTTATAAATTTTTAATAATATAATAAAAAATAATTTTTATATGGCAATAATATCTGTAGGTAGCGATGATTTATATCCTGTTGCAATATTTGTTGCAGAGGAATTAAAAAGGAGAGGTTATAATGTAATACTTCATGGTGCATTAAAAACAAATAAGCTTGAACCGTGGCCAGATGTCGCTAAGGATGTCGCCATGGATGTATTGAGTGGAAAGGCCTTTACAGGAATCGTTGTTTGCTATACAGGAACTGGTGTTTCAATAGCTGCTAATAAAATTAAAGGAATAAGAGCAGCTTTATGTTATGATGCCCAAACAGCAAGAGGGGCAAGACTTTGGAATGATGCAAACGTTTTGGCCTTAAGCGGAAGATTGACTAGTAATCAAGTGGCTAAGGAAATTTTAGATGAATGGTTATCAGTCAAGCAAATAGATGAAAGCGAAAGAGAAAATATAAATAAGTTAAAAAATCTTGAAGAATTAGAAAAAATTGTTTAGACTTTAAACTCCATATTTATAAATCCTACAGATACCTCTTCAGAGATTACAGTTGCATTATATACTTCGATGAAACCTTTTATAAAGCTATGTAGACATTTTGAAGTTACTAAGGATAATCCTGCACCTATCAAAACTAGCTTATATCTTTCACCTAATTTATCGGTTACCTTTGAAAATTCAATCTTTCTGAGTGGAAAGAATTTTGCTATATTTTTAACTGCATTAAGTATTTGGATTAAATCGGACATGTATATTTTAAACTTATTTGCAACTTCTTTCCCTGTTTCATAGAACAATTCATAAACTTTTTCTTTCTCATAATTATAGAGTGTATTAAGAATTTTTTCGTTTAAAGTTCCAGGTAATGGGATAACATCTATAAGACCCATAAGCTTGAAAATTTGCCAGTACATATGTACTTCTTCTGGATCGACGTCGTCTTTTAATAGTTCAGTTGTTAACTGGATTGCAGAGTTAGTTACTGAAAAAATTACTTTGCTCTTCTCTTTTACTATTTTTGAAAACTCCTTTGCTATTTTCTCATCTACAGCTAAGGTTGTCCTTATCATATATCTGTATATTATAACCGATAGTATATATATATTATAACTAAATTGTAAGTTATTCTATACAATAAAAACTAA
This sequence comes from crenarchaeote SCGC AAA261-N23, assembly GCA_000375685.1. Lineage (GTDB taxonomy): Archaea > Thermoproteota > Thermoprotei > Gearchaeales > Gearchaeaceae > AAA261-N23. The sequence continues at coordinate 16,180 of AQVQ01000016.1, read as the reverse complement.
GATCGTTCCTAACAAGAAAAGGATGAAAGTTAAAATCATTGCGATCCAACCAACTATAGTAATCCTCTTCCTAAGCTTGATTACTATATTATTTTCTTTCATTTTTGGAATTAATCTAGCAATGTTTGTGTGATATATCGCAAAAATTAAAACAAACAAAGCTATCGCTGATTTCAAAATTACTAAGATACCGAAATTAGAAAAAATAAAATGTTGAGAAAAAATAAAATTTAAGTTGAAGTAAGTGTCATTCAATACGTTTAAAATGCCTGTAAGAATTGCAATATAAAGTGAGTACCTCATGGTTTTTTGAAAAGAGTAACCTACCATCCTAACTACTTTGTATGATTCCTCATACCCCAAGCTTTTTCTTAAAGTTCTATTCAATACGGTAGTTAATATGGAACCTAAACCTATAGTCATTAAAAACAGTGCAGAAAAAGTTTCCAATATTCCAATTAAGCTGAAATGTGTGAGGTCTAAGCCTAGTAAAATTGCAATTATTAATGCAATAGCTGACTGAGTTAAAGATCTAATAACACCGTTCAAAACTTTACTAATTATTATCGTTCCTCTAGGAATCGGTGTGCTCAAAAGTTTATCTAATATTCCAAATCTCCTGTCCCAAACTATAGACATTCCAGTCGTTATTGAAGTAAAGACACTTACAAAAGCAAGCATTCCTATTGCTAAGAATGAAAAATAATCTGTAGTTCCAAATGAATTTAGCAATGCATACTTTGAAATTTCATCTATGACTTGTTTAGGAATATTCAATCCTGGTAAGTTAAAGGATTGCTCAGTAAATATAGCCCCAATATTCATAGATTTTCCAAAGAGACCCAGCCAAATAACAGGCTGAATTAAAGATAAAAGTAAAAATACAGGTTCTTTATACCATTTTTTAAGNTCTCTATTTGTTAATGCCCACAATCCATGAAATATCCTTATACTTGATTCTTCGCTTCTCATGCTCTCGTCCTTCTTATAGTTCTTCTAAATGACATTATTTCTTCAAAGCTACTCTGTTCTTCTCTTAATCTTCTTCCTGTAATTTCCAAATAAGCTTCATCGAGGGATGGCTTCGATATTGAAACTCTTTGTATAGTATAGCCTTTTGTTCTTATTAACTCAAAAATCAAAGGGGCAACCTCCTCTCCAGAACTAGCTTTTATTCTATATGTAGAATCAATCTTCTTTACTTCTTTAACTCCAGGGATGCTGTATATGTATTCAGAAAGATCTATATCTGAAGTATCTATTTTTATTTCTATCAAATCTCCTCCGAGACTTCTTTTTAATTCTTCAGGACTCCCAATCTTTACTATTCTTCCATGGTCTATGATAGCAATCCTACTACATAGAGAATCAGCTTCTTCTAAGTAATGTGTAGATAAAAATATTGTCATATCAAATTCTTCTTTTATCTTTTTTACATACTCCCAGATTGCATACCTTGTTTGAACATCAAGACCTAAAGTAGGTTCATCAAGGAATAGCAAAACCGGTCTGTTTATCAATCCGCATGCTATTTCAAGCCTTCTTCTCATTCCTCCTGAATATGTTTCAACCTTCCTTTTTGCTGCATCCTTTAAACCAACTAATTCAAGTAGCTCGATTGCCCTCTTTTTAGAAATTTCTCTAGGAATTCCGTAAAGATCGGCCGTTAATATTAAGTTCTCATAACCTGTTAAATCTTCATCTGCAGTAAATTCCTGAGGAACAGCTGAGATCATTCTTCTTACTCTGCTAGCATCCTTAACTATATCGTATCCATTTATATAAGCTGTTCCTGAAGTAGGCCGCAACACTGTAGTAAGCATCTTTATTGTGGTGGTTTTTCCAGCGCCGTTAGGTCCAAGCAGACCAAAAACCTCTCCTTTAAACACTTCAAATGAAATATTATCTACAGCCTTGGTGGAATTGTTGAACACCTTGGTTAGATTTATAGCTTTAACTATTATTCTCTCATCGAATTCATTATCCATCTTAGCTCACTAGTTTTTCTAACTTTGCGATTATTTCTTTTATTTTTTCTTTATATTCTGAAATAACTTCTTTATTGCTGACTGCTAAATCCTCCATATATTGAACATAACTGTTGATCTCATTTAACATTTCATCAATTGTTCTAGGTTCTCCAAATCTTGGGAAATGGAAACCGAAAAAGTAGCCTACTTCGCTTTTTCCTTTTTCAGTTAACTCATACCTTCCATCTTCTCTTTTTCTCACAATTCCTTCTTTAACTAGGTTTTCAAGCAAAGGATATATTGATCCTGGAGAAGGCCTCCACCAACCAAAGGTTAGTGTTTCTATATCGTTTATAATCTCAGCTCCGTTTTTTGGCCCAGCTCTTAGAGAATTTAGAACCCATCTTCTTAACATTCCCCTAATTCTTATTGGCATAGGAAACATTCTATATCGAAATCGATATCGATTATATAATATATAAGTTTATCTGTTTATTCCTCGATAATCCTTCAAGATCTTCATTGCAGCGTTGTATCCTGGTATCCCACTAACTCCTCCACCAGGATGGGTTGAAGAACTGCATAAGTACAAATTTTGTATATGAGTTGAATACCTGCTTAATTCCTTTAAAGGTCTTAAATTATACAGCTGATCCAAACTCATATCAATTTGGAATATCTGACCATTTGGCAATCCAAACCTTTCTTCCAAATCTTTAGGGCTTAACGAAATATATTTAAATGGAACAAAATTTGGAGCATATTCTCTGATTTTTTCAAAAATCGTGTTTTCAAAATCTTCCTTCTTATTTTCCCAATCATATTCATAGGGAGCATATTGCACAAACAACGAAAAAACATGCTTACCATCGATTGATACGCTAGGATCTAAGCTTGTTTGAATGTTTATCGAAACAAAGGGAAAAAAAACATGCTTACCATCGATTGATACGCTAGGATCTAAGCTTGTTTGAATGTTTATCGAAACAAAGGGCTCTTTCGAAGGCTTTTTATCTAGAAAATCTCTAAAAGCTTTCTCTACATATTCAATACTTGGAAGAATTAAAGCAGAAGCCACATGTTGGTGTTGTAGTTTCTTTCCCATATTCAAATAATTAGGAAGTTCTTCTATTATTCCAGCTATTTTGAAAGAAATTCCTCTCGACTTTAAATTTCTAATCTTTCTAACTATTTCCTTAGGTTGCACATCTTCATCTATTAACTTTAAGAAAGTTGTTTTTACATCAGCATTAGAAACTACAATCTTTGATTCGTAAAATTTGTTATCATAAGTTTCAATTCCTACAGCTTTTCCCTCTTTTACAACAATTTTCTTTACAGGCGTTGAATAAAATATTGTAACTCCTAAATCCTTCGCACATTTTTCCAAAGCGCATGTCAATCCTCCCATTCCTCCCTTAACGTACCCCCAACTTCCTTTAATCCCATTAACTTCTCCCATTAAATGATGGGCTAATACATAGGCACTGCCCTGCATTGAAGGAGTTATACACGAACCAACTATTGCATCTTCGCTCAAAGCAGCTTTCAATTCTTCAGACTCAAAATATTCATCTAATAATGACTTAGCATCACTGAGCAAAATTCTCTGAAAGTCTTCCAAGCTGAATTTATCCTTATCTATCCTTTTACCGATTTCTTCAAGTATTTCAAGCGCTTCTTCTGCATCAAAAATTGAAATAGGAGGTCTCAGTGCCAAAATGTTAATTATATCAATGAAATTTGACCACATTTCATTCCATTTATCATAAGCTTCAGCATCCTTTTTAGAGAACTTAGAAATTTCTTTCTTAGTTTTTCTTGAATCGTTCCAGATAAAAATATATTTGTTGTTTTCAAAAGGAACAAATAATGAAGGATCTTTATTATAGACTTCAAATCCGTATTTCCTTAGGTTCAATTCATCTATGAATTTTTCCTTGTATAAACTTAAAACATAAGCTCCAGTTGAAAGCTTGTAGCCTGGCCAAATTTCCTCAGAAACACAGGCACCTCCAGCAATTTCTCTCCTTTCAAAAACAGCTACTTTAAATCCAGCCTTAGCTAGATAGCACGCGCATGTTAATCCATTATGTCCAGCACCTACTATAATAGCATCAAACATTTAAAATTGAGGAGAAACCAATCCTATCTTCTTCTTTTTTTCTTTAAGCAAGTAAAAGCCTGCAGCGCATAAAACTGATGCAATTACTGCTATCACTAAATTTGTTAAGTTAAAGAAGAAAAGAATGAAATTAACTCCGAATAAAATCGAAGAGACCCTTATTAATCCAGTTTCAAACTCAGCTGAAGCGGTCCATAATGAGATTAACTGAAGGATATAAAAAGCAATGAATGTTACAAATAAGGCATAGTAAAGATTTACGTCGTTATCGAATTTGGGTATACTAAAGGGTATTGCAAAGCTAAAAGCGTTGATTATTTGATTATATGCATTGAGTAACAAAGTAGCAAATGCAATTATTCCTAATATACCTGTTGCAAACCAAACTTTTTGTTTAAACTTATTTCCAAGCATGATCCATCCTATCCCAAGAATTAAACTCCCTATATTGATGAAACCAAGGATATATCCTGCAGTTAAAATATACTTGGGACTGAACTTCATAAATAGAATACAGCATTAGCATTATTTTAATTTTAGTCCTTTGCTATAAGTTCTGAATTATATTAGGAAGACTAGCTGGAAGATTGTATCCTAAATATTTTATTATACCGTATTTATCGATAATATATCCAAATATCCTTTAGGATCATAGGTCAACGTAGCATCCAAAGTTGAATTTGCATAATACCATCCAGGCTTTCCTGTACCTCCTCCAAACTGTTGAGCGAACTGCTCAATAGAAGGTCCCGGCTGGCCTAAGTCATCATATAGCTCAACTACTATTATTATGTAGCCTTTTTGATGAAGATAGTCATAATATTTGCTTAAAAGCATTTGTGCTCCAACTTGGCAAGAGTAGCACCACGTAGCTACAAACCAAAGTAAAATATTCTGTCCTCCAAAGTCGCTAAGATTTAATGTTTGTCCATTGGTTAAAAAAAGCTTAATATTAGGAGCTAAGTCTCCAATGTTTGTTCCAACCTTAGGTGGGTTAGAAGAAACTGAAGTTGAAATCAGTATGTATGAAACTATAATAACAACAGCAATTGATAGAACGCTTATCCAAAGTCTACTTCTCTTTCTTTGCTTCTTACTTTTCATTTTTGAAAACGCAACAATTAATATTGTTGCATATTTTATGAATTGAATAGATAAGCAAAGCAATAGATGTAATGTAGAAATACAAGTAATTAAAAGCAAAGAATGCTTGCACTGAAGCAGATAAAAATATTATCGCTGGGCTTGTTGTGGCAAAGAATGATATAAGCGTTGGGATAACTGGAGAACAACAAAAACCATTTACAAAAGTTGCAATTATTGCTCCTAATACAGAACCTTTAACTGTTGGCAACTTCAATTTAAAAGACTGATAATTCAATACTATGACTAAAGAAAGCAATATTCCTATAATTATTGCAAACACTATTTGTGAAATACTTAAGAAAATCTCACTAATGTAAAAAGATCCAATAACTAAAAAGTTAAGAAGATAAATGTAACCTAAAGATAAAAGAGATGATAATGCAAGAAATAAGGACAGATTTACTTTGTCTTTAAGTGCAAAATAAATGATTTTTAAATCATATGATATCATTTTCAAGTAATTATACCTAAGGGGTTATAAAAGTTTAACTTAGCTTATATCATAGTAGTCCTTTGAAAAAATTAAACTTTGTCAATTGATGCTTTCTAATTGGTGAATAGGTATTATATATATAATATTTAAATATACTCTAAAACTAAAAGTTAAAGCAAAGCATTTTCCAAGAACAATATAGGTAGTGGCAAAAAATCGTTCCTCCCCAAACTATTGAAAAGTTTATTTAATATTGGTTGCTTAGTTAATCAGTTATTAGAAACTTTATTAGGTTTGCAGACAGTAAATAAAGCATTATAAAATTCAATAAAACTTGCACAGTTCTTCAGCTTATCATAGTCTAGTCTATCAACCCATTTAGCAATCTCTTTTTTATCATAACGATAATGTTGCTTTAAATACTGAGAAGGTTCGTTTGTTTGATTTATTAGAGAAGCTGTTATCCATTCTTCAGCCTCGTATTCGAAAACAATTATATGTATTTTATCACCAAATTTTTTTATCGATTCTTTGATATGAGACTTTATATTATCTTTAACCATTTCTCGTATTTTTCCATGTGCGTCAACAAATATGATATACAAATCATACCTTCCAAAAGTAGCTAAAATTATTCGATTAAGTTTAGGGTTGCAAGGATTATATTTTCCGAAGGTATGTTCTTTCTTCACTACGTTACAATCCTGCGAAAGCTTTCCCAATTTTTTAAGCCATTTGATTACTTTTTCGATAAATTCAGAACCGTAGGTATCTTCTGTATACACACATAGTTGGACCATTTTTTAATTTAACAATAATTTACTAACCGTAGAAGTAATATTCGCTTAAGCTTACCCCGCTTTCTATAAGTTTCTTTTTAAGTTCTTCTGGATTTGGTTCTCTTTTTAGAATTGTTTCGAATCCTTTTTTCTCTGCTATTATGATTTCTTCAGGTTTGCAAAGATCAATAACTGCTGGCGAGTGCGTAGTAACTATTACTGTGGTGTCTGAATTTCTAAATTCATCAATAAGAACTTCTATTGATTTAAGATGCAGTGAATTCTCTAGTTCATCAATAAGAAGCATACTTGTCTTAAGGCTTAAAGCAGTAGATATTGTAAGTATCTTAAATAAACCTGCACTGAGATTTGGCGAAAGAAACTCTAGAGATTGCTCCTTAGCTTTAATTGTTATTCTACCGTCAGGTAAAAATTCGAATTGGAGAGATATTTCTGGGAAAATTTTTTCAATGATTCTTTGAACAGTTTCAGGAAATTTTCCTTCATGTTGATATAAAGAGAATAGGATTCGTGGCAAATTTCCGCCATAAATATCTAGAAGCGGATAAGAGGGGAGTGGAACAGGTTGTGATGCAAAGTAAGGGACTACGTTTAGGTATATCCATGGTCTTAATAAAGTACTTAAGATTAATTGCATTAACGGTTGAGCTCCTGTTTCGGTATTAATAATAGGTGATACAACAGATATCTGCTTATATGAAGATGTATATATATCTTGTAGATACCATGAAAGTTGAATGATTCCCAAATCCACCAAATTTACCGCTTGAGGATTTAGTATTGAATACGTTTCAGGAATTTGTTGCTGTAAATGTTGTGGTGTGTTTCTAAGCTTGTTTAAAGCTTCAGCTACATAAGGATCTTTTGTAAATTCTTCATCGTATTCAAGACTAACATAGTTTCCTTTACGTTCTATTTTAAGAACATTCTTGATTTCCAATCTTTCCTGTATAAATCTTTGAAGACCTCCAGAACCTGTGAGTATGAATTCATAGTTTATATTATATTTTGCTAGTTCTGCTTCAATAAAGAAAGATATAGGTAATTCTTCTTTCATCATATAAACAGCATTTTTATATCCCCACCATCTTTGAAAAGTTGTAGGAGGGTAAGATATTGGGTATACAGCTTGATTTGCCAAATGTATTCCCTCAAGCAGATTGGTTTTTCCTGTAGCGTTTGAGCCTATAACGACATTAAATTTACTTAACTTTAGTTCAACTTCTTTTAAGCTCTTAAAATTTTTTATACGAATTGTTTTATATTTAGGGATTGGGTTCATTTTGAATTAATTCTAACTAATTATTATAATTTGTTTTTAATACATATTTCTTATTTAATAATCATGTTTAAGACTTTCATGAACAAAGCTTTCAAGGTTTAATTTATGAGCATGTTTGAAAAATAACATATAATAAAAAATTTAGTGCTCATCACGCTTTTCTTCAGATAGGTTTATAGCTCTTAATCTCACTCCTAGTAATTTCTGAAAAGCATTATCCAAAAACAAAACATATGCTCCTTTTTGACCTAAGAACGCTCCAAATTCCTTTTTTACCGATACAACTAGTTGATTTCCTTTGAAATCAACATCTTCTATATGTTTAATAATCCAAGGCAATGGATGCAAAGCTCTTATGTAGTCTTTAAAATTTAAATTCAATTCTACAGTTCTTATTTTCTTTGTCAAATCCTTTTCTATCTTACTAATTCTCTCTCCTCCTTTACCAACCATCCTTCCAAAGTGGCCTTCTTTAACTATGATAAGAAGATCTGGAATATTTTGAAGTTTTTCTAGTCCAAAATGCTTTTTACTTTCAATTAAATCAACAACGGTTACAATATCTGCATCAGGAGAGTGAATTTTAGAAATATCAACTGCTTTCTGTTCAGTTTCATTCAATTTTCTTGATCTTAATTTATATTCAATTAAAAGTTTCATCCCCTTCTTTGCTCCAGATCTCGCAATATCTTTTATTCCTAAGTCTATAACCTTTGCATTTTCTTCATTTAACAATATTTCTCTAACAATTGATGAAGGATCGTTTTCTGTAGCTTCTTGGAGAGCTTGAAAAATAGGATCTCCAGCTATTAAAAGCCTACTGTTCTTTCCAACTCTAAGAATGATTTCTATTAAGCTCTCAATTTTCATCAACTGTATCTCATCAACAAACAAAACACAGTCATCAAAAGTTCTTCCTTTTAGGAACCTCGTATCTAGTATCTCGATTTTTCCTTGTTTATAAAAATTATCTATAAGAGAAGTGTCTATAAATCCTCCCGTTACGTCTTTTATGTAGCTTAAAATTATGTTTTCGTAACTGTTTAGTTCTTGTGGTGTTATCTCCTTTTTGGTAACCACATCGATGATTGGCTTTAGAATTACGAACTTCTTATATCTTCCTTCGCTTATTTCATTCAATGCATAAATTATTGAGAAAAGAGATTTGCCACTTCCTGTAGGACCAAATATTCCCACTATATTATACTTTCCACTGATTAAAGCCTCATAAAGTTCTTCTTGACCTTTAGATAAAGGTTTGAGCGAACTGATCAGAGTCATGTTTAAATCAACTATAATTAATTAACAACCCTTCTTTATTTTTTATTAGGCTTATTGTATCAAAGTTTCTTGTAAATGGTTTTTTCTTAAAAGAAAAGTAATCGTGGCATCCAAATTGTTTCAATTCTTAAAACAGAATCAGGCTTTTTAATTTTGCTTAATTAAGTATCTCTTTTTAATTTCCTCAGTTAAATTAATTCTTAAATATTTCATAGATTAATCTGAAGTTATTTCTTGGCTTTTTTAACTAGATTGATTAGAAAATTAAGTCTTCAGTACCGATTATCCTCAATTAGACTTGATATTGACAAGATTATTGAAGAATCTAGTCAATATATTGACAAGTAGTAAAATTTGATCTTTGTCTTAATTAGAGAGATCTTAAAAGAGCATGGATAAATCAGCTTAATCAGAAGAATAGAATAAGTAATTCTTAATTCTAACTTATTGCTTAAAAGAGTAATCTTCAATCCCTGAAAGAATATTAGTGTTAAGCCGGAATAAAAATCATGGATAAACAGTTGGATCTAATTAAAGAGTTTTTTGATTTAATACGTTTGTAAGGAGAAAATATTTTGAAAAGATTTTTAAGGAGTTGCCTGAAGAAGAAAGATATAAAGACAGAGGAGCTTCTTTTCCAAGCTTGGTTGATATATTTGTTCACGTAATCGATGCCTATAGATACTGGCTATATTACATGATAAATGGTAAGTTAAACGAGTATTATTCTCTAAGAGGAAAAATAAAGAGTCCAGATGAAGTTGAGAAGGAAATGCAAAACTTAGAAAAGCTGATTAAAGATTTCTTTGATCGATACAGTAACTTTCTTTCAATCCTCTTTTGAGTTTAAGATTGAATTTTTTGGCCTCATATATTTCTTCATTGAATATAACTATTTTTTAACAAATGTATAAAGAAATAAATTTGTTATTCAATATTTTCATAATAAATGAGCATTAAAGTTAAGGAATTATTGAAAGCTTTGGGAATAGAATCTACACATGAAGAAAGAGAAGAAATAGACAAATTAATTGAACAAATAACTGGGAAATATTGCGATGAAGGAATCACAGAACTAACAACTGAGGAATTTCTATATATAGTAAATGAGGCAAAAAAGAGGGTTAGAAGAAGAAAAGCCTTAGAGGGATTTGCATTCTAAATCCCTTTTAGTTAAATTAGTCAATCATTTAGCTATAATTTTGAAATTTAAGTTCTTTAAGCAAAGGAATTTCTTCAATCTTATCACTAGATAAAAATTCCCACAAAATTCCATTTGGCCTTTCCGCTTTTCTTTCAACTTTTATTACATTCGTTGGGGTTGTTATTATATCAACCGTAACATCGAATGGTTCTAGTGGAATAAAATCTACTATTTGTGATTCGTGAACTGAGGTTATTATTGTAATATTTTTATCAATCTTTTTATAATATAGCAGAATAGCGAATTCTAATTCAGAATATCCTTCCCCTTTACCTATCCTTTCTCCGTTCTTTGTAACAGCTACAGAACCAGAAATTATTAAATCGACAACTGGCAATTCACTGGGATGTAATTTTTTTCCATAATAAAAAGCGCCTTTTATCGTAGAGGCTGTTCTTATTTCTGAAGAATTAATTTTTGATCCGTCTATTATTAAAAAGCCTTCTTTTAATCTAGGTGTAGCAAATACCAGCGTTTTTCCTTCCTTCAATATAATTTCTCTTATCTTCCTTTGAGGAGCATCGGGATTTACTTTGATAACTTTACTTTTCTTGAATATATCTAATTCTGAAATTTTCAAGCATGCTTTATCTGAACCTACAAAATTAGGTATCCTATTATAAACAGGCCTTGGGAAAGTAGCTATGTTATTTTTTTCCATAAAATCCCAAACTCTTTTCCTAATTTCTTGCTTAATTTTTGATGCTTGCATTGCAATTTGTTAACAATTAAAAATTTGATTTAAACGACTATTAAATTATTATTATTCATTGATAAAATTGGAAACCTTTTTATATAAATATTTTTGGAAATTAGGTATTGGAGGCATTAGGTAAAATCATCAACAGTCCTAGTTCAGAATAATCTTATATCTAAACTTACTTAGCACTGATAATTGAAATATTATTAATTAGAAAAAATTTTTAATATTGTATAGAAAAAGCATTATTTATATTTATATGAAAATATTGTCATACAGAATAATATTTATGTTAGAATTATAATATTTATAAATATTTTAGCTAAATTATCCTGAATTGATGTCTATTACTATAACTTTATGATTACGCTATATTTATAAATTATGTAGATTAAAATTTTCATAGAATGTTAGACCCTGTTACGTTTGATAGGCTGTTCTTTGCTCTTTCAATGGCTTTTCATATGATATTTGTTACTATTACGATGGGTCTTTCGATTCTTGTCTCAATATATGAACTTAGGTATATTAAAAGTAAAAAGATAGAATATAAAGTATTAGCTAAAAAACTTGCTAAAGCACTTGTTCTATCTTTCGCGTTTGGAACAGCTAGCGGTACTTTGATTGCATTCGAACTATTTTCTTTATTCCCAAAATTTATGGCTGTAGCTAGTCAAGTAGCTATATTACCTTTTTATGTAGAAGTTTTTGCGTTTTTCCTTGAAACAATAGCACTAATTATGTATTTCTATTTTTGGGAAAATTTTAAAAATTTATATGCACATTGGTTCCTTTCAATTCTTGTAATCATAGGAACTGCTTCATCTGCAATATTAATAACTATGATAAATGCTTTTATGAACACACCAACAGGTTTTAACATTGCTAATTTTATATCAACAGGTAAAATAACAGACGTTAACCCTTGGGCAGTATTTAACGGACCTTCTACATGGAGCGAAGAATATCATGTAATTACAACAACATATGCAGCTGCAGGATTTATGATGCTAGCTATCTTTTCATATTATTACAAAAAAACCAAGGATAGAATTGCTGAGATTATGAAAAACGGAATGAAAACATCTTCAATATTTGCAGGGATTTCGATTCTCTTAGCAGGAATTAGTGGTCATTTTACTGAACTAATGTTACTTACTGAACAACCATTAAAATATGCAGCTATTGAATTGAACTTTTATCCTGCTACTAGCAATGCTCCAGAATTAATAGGAGGATTATACTATAACAATTCAACTTATTTCTATATTTCAATACCCAACCTTCAGTCTTTATTAGCTTATTTTCCCAGCGGAAATGGATACTTGCCAGGACTTTATGAATATCCTGCTAGCTTATGGCCACCTTTGTATATTCATTTAACATTCGATCTAATGGTTTTTGGTGGTATTCTTTTGGGTATCTTTGCTTTAATATTATTCGTCTCTATAATCTTTAAGAAAGATATTTTTAACAAAAGAACGATAATAAATGGCTCGATAATATCAGGATTCTTAGCAATGGCAGTTTACGATGCAGGATGGGTTACCAATGAAGTTGGAAGACAGCCATGGATAATTTACAATGTAATGACTGTAGAAGAAGCTGCTAATGTATCAAGCGTTATTATACCAATAGGATTTAGTATAATGGTCTTTTATTTAGTATCAATACCAATTACTATTTTGTATATTCTTAAGATTTTGAAAGTTAAAGTAGAGGAAATTTCTAATGTATGACACTTCTTGAAAATTTAGAATTATTTTTCAATGCTTCAATATTTGCAATATTTTTTACTATAGCATCGACTGAACTTATGGCAGGATCTATGCTTATTTTTTACTACAAAGAAACAAATGAAGAAATAAAGAAATTTATTGTTCCGATATGGGAAATAACTGGAACGTTCTTAGTATTTTACGTAGTAAATGTAGAAGCCTTGGTACCCAGCCTTATACCAATATTAGCTTATGTCTACATACCTTACATATTGTTATTCATATTTGTATACGGAGCAAGAAATGGTTTCATAATATTTGCTGAATTTATTGGAAAAACTTTCGCAATAACTGAAGAACAGCTTTATAAACTATATGGATTTGTAACGCTCATATTAGGAACATTGCTATTAATTGCTTATGGCTCTTTAATCTCTGGTGTAGGAGTTGATTTAAACAATTATAGCTTTGATTTATTCCAATATTTATCATATTGGCCAGATGCTGGATTCGTGTTAGGAAGTGCTTTAATTTATTTTGGTCTAGCACATTCTTTCTTCAGAGTTGAGAAGAATTACAAATTATCTTTATCTTTGACAGTGTTTGGAGTATTGATGAATTCTTTATCTTTTATTTACTTCACAAATTTCAAATTTTACAATTACCTTATCCTTCCTATTGTTTTCACTTTAATAATCCCTGTGATGAATCAATTCTATTATACTAGAAAATATGCTAGAAATAAAATTCTTTACTTGATTCTTATGAGTTTAACAGTGGGTATAACTGAAAAAGCCATCCTTCCATATTTATTTGGAGGAAAAATTAACGTGATAGATTACTTCCCGAATTCGGCCATACAAGTTGCAATGTTTCAAGCAACTATCATAGGTGGAACATTGGTAGGTATATTTCTAGCTTATTATTTTTACTTCTACTTTAAAAAAATTGAAAGAAATGTTTAACTCTGTATTTCTTTATAAATTCTGTGCTTAGGTCTTCCTTCAACTATACTTCTTCCATACTCTATTGTTTTTTTATAAGCGTCACTTTCTTGAGTTTGACAACTATACTAGTCCTCTTTATGGAAGGGTAAGAGATGAAATTGTATTAAGTAGATTTTCGAAAGAAGATTCAATAAGGTTTCTAGAAGTTGGCTTTAATGAAGTAGGAATGCATCCGCCAATGAATATTTTAGAAGAAGTTGTTAATGTGTTGAATGGAACACCTGGTTGGCTTGCATTCTATGGATATAAGGCTGTTCAGAACAAGAGGTTTGATGTATTAGACAAAGTATTAGAAGAAGCCATAGAGATGGCTAGCGGCGAATTAAATAAAATCATAATGTATGGTAAGCTTTACAAACATATTCTAAGAGCTGTTGCTATGGGATATAAGAATTGGAGTGCAATAAAGAGAGCTGTTGAAGTCTGGACAGGTACGCGTGTTCACAATAAAACACTATATCATAGCTTAGGTAGATTGATGGGTCTAAGTATATTAGTAAAAGAGAATGAAAAATACGAATTTGTAGATCCAATACATAGAGAGGCGGCTAAGAAATTAACGCTTTAATGTTTAATAAAAGAAGCAATCCTTACTTTTATCTAAAAGCTACACCGCAAACTTCTGGAAAGGTTATTGCATATACGATTATTTGAATCTTTTTGCTTTTAAAACGTTCTGACTTCTCCCCGCCCTAGAAGACGAGGCTTTCAATTGTATAAGTTAAATTATTAAAATATTAAATCTGATACTTTTCAATTCTAAAAATTTTAACGAAAATACTAGCTTTTTTCCTCCAACCATTCATGATATTCTGTTATAGGAAGTTCAATATCTTGTTGCCAGAGAAGGGCATTCAATTCACCCCTGTGTTCTGACCTCCTTCCCACCCTAGAAAGGTGAGGGTCTCCTTTTAGAGTAGCTCATTGGTTTCCAGCATTGATTCGGAGCTACATCTCGCATTTGCTGGACATTAGAAGGATCAGAGCTTCCCCCATTTTATCTGGTTTAAATAAACCTTCATATAAAGGGTTGCCAGCCCTATATCTGGATTCTATAAAGAATCCTTCATATAAATTAAACAATTGCAATGCTGAATGCTCCTACCTAAGTCCCATAAAGCCCTCTATCGAGCTTAGGAGGAACGTCACTGAATTTCCTAAGAGAAATTTAAATTCTAATTATTTAAGCCTATTCATCCCGCCATAAATGGCGAGGTTTTCATTTATGTAACTACATTTTCCAAATCATCTTCGCTTAATTTATCAATCGTATAGCTAACCGGATTAATTTTTACTATATAGACAGAAGCGTTTCTAGTGATAATAAGCATATATTTTCACTATTTGTTCAATACACACCCTATAATTACAATTGGCAAGATAATAAGGAAGATTTTGAGAATGTAATATTTGACAAAATAAGAGAATTTGCTCCCAACTTTAAACCTATAAACTAGATTGAATATTTATGGATACAAAAGGTTCTTTAGAAGGCTTATTATCAAGCAAATCTCTAAAAGCTTTCTTTTTCTACATACTCAATACTTGGCAGTATTAATGCTAATGCAATATGTTGCGGTTGCAAACTTTTGCCTAAATCTAAATAATTTGGCAGTTCTTCAATTTTATTCCTGGGATTTTAAATGATACTCCTCTTGCTTTTATGTTTTAATTTTGTTTAATATCTCTGTCGGTTGTTCATCTTCATCAATAAGCTTAAGAAATGTTGTCTTCACATCTACATTAGATACTATATACTTCGCTTCATATACTTTACCATCCTTTGTCTCAATACCAATAGCTTTATTGCATTTAACCAATATCTTCTTTACTAGCTTGGAAGGAAATATGCTAACGCCTAAATCAATAGCGCATTTTTCTTAATGCTTCTGTAAGTCCTCCCATACCACCTTTTACATAACCCCAACTACCTTTTATTCCATTAACTTCTCCCATTAAATGATGAGCTAAAAGATAAGCACTGCCTGGCATAGAAGGAGTTATATAAGATCCAATAATTGCATCTTCGCTCAACGCTGCTTTCAATTCATCAGATTCAAAATATTCATCCAGTAAACTTTTTGCATCAGAGAGGATAACTCTTTGAAAATCTTCTATGCTAAAATCATTTAAATTAATCTTTTTACCTATTTCTTCAAGTAAAAGCAAAATTTCTTCTGCGTTAAATATAGAAATTGGTTGCCTTAAAGATAATACATTTACTATTTCAACAAAATTGGACCAAAATTTATTCCATATTTCGTATGCAATCGCGTCTTTAGATGAAAACTTTGATATCTCCTTCTTGCTCTTTTCAATATCAAAGGTTAAACGTTGCAGTATAACATTTATTAGCTGTAAAGCTAGTATTTTAATATGATAAATGTAGGAATTCATTATAAAATTAAAAAAGGTTATGAAAAAGATTTTGAAAATACATTTTCTAATATTCTTAATTTTCTTAAAGAAAATTATCGAGGTTTTATAGACGCAAAACTTTATAGAAGAGTCGAT
>AQVQ01000015.1 GCA_000375685.1 crenarchaeote SCGC AAA261-N23 | reverse complement strand
AACCAGCTAGTTTTACTCCCCTATCAAAATCAATAATATCAAAAATCTCACCTAGCTCATAATGAGCTCTTGGTTTAAAATCAAACTCTCTCTTATCCCTTTCCTTATGATATTCTTCGATTATTGCACAATTACCATCAATCCAAACTCTACCATGAAGTGATAAAAGATTGACTTCGTTCATAAAAACATTAACATCAACAAGAACACCTGGACCTATGTAAAGCTTGCACCTTTCATTAACGAAAGAAGAAGGAACTTGTCTAAGCTTAAAAGTTCTGTTTTTATACACAACTGTATGACCTGCGTTTGTCCCAACACCTGCCCTTACTCCAACATCAACGTCATCTTTTACTGCAATGTAACTAACTATTTTACCTTTCCCTTCGTCCCCAAACATCCCCCCGACTATCACTATCAACATTTCCAATGTGTTAATCAATTCGGCTTATTATAATTTTAACTTTCTACGTGTTAGATAGAAAACCGTTATTGCAACGGCTATAATTACAGCAGCTATCAAAATGTAATAAATTAAGATATAAAAATTCGGGTAAGATGAAGAACTATAGTTTACTGAACCAACGTTTGCTCCTAGGCTTATCGTTAGCTTGTTTGAATCTGTTTTTAAATAAATCAGTGCATAATTTAAGTAGGAAAATTTATAAATTTGCAAATCTGTGGAATTAATAACTTTGATACCTTTGTAATCTATGAATAAGGAAGGAGAACCATACAGGATTGATAAACTAACTTTTCCACTTCCCGAAAAAGATAGTGTTATTTGATTCCCTAAAACATTAGCTTGTTGGATTGTTTTATTGGATACTATGAAAAAATTTACTCCTATTGAGGTGGTTAAGTTTAAGAGATTAAAATTACTCAACCTAGTTGGTTTAAAGCTTGATGAATAGAGATTAATCAGGCTTTTGATTTCAAACTTAGCTACATTACTAATACCATATTTTGAAGTATAGCTAGTATTGTAATATCCATAAGCTATTGTATTAACGTAAAGAGGAAAACCATAATCAAGGCTGTTCAATACAGTTGAATTAAGCCTGTAATTTAAGCTTGTTAATGAATTGTTTGATTTTATTAGCGAGCTATAATTTCCAACATATGTATAATTTAAGGATGGGAATTCTGAATAACTTGTTAGACCTTTCAATAAAATTCTTGAAGAATAGTTGCTAGAAACAATGCTTGAATTTTTAATGGTCATATTCAATAGCTTTGTGTTATTAAAGAGATTGCTTAAAATTTTTGAAATAGAATTGAGAATATCGCATGTGTAATTACTTATTTCATTTTCGAATTTATAATTTCCATGACGTTCCAAGATTCCAGCTTTATAAAGAAATGATGCTGAGCCGTTTATTTGCAATGAAAAATTGACGCAATTGTTTTTAACAACTATATAGCTGTAGTTAATATATCCTGAAACGTTTTGATCGTATTTGTATCCTACTTTGATTGAAAAAGCAGATAATGAAGTATTCCCTAAAATATCAACCACTAAATTGTATTTGTAGACTAAACTATTAGGATAGTTAGTTACAGATTCTACCTGATTGTTGAACAAAATCAAGTTGGAAAACAAAATTAAAAAAAGTAATACGATTAACTTAGTTTTCACGCTTTTTTATTTACATAGTTAAGCTTATAACCTTTTAAATTGAAAATGAATTATTCATACTATTTACTGATGAGTAAGTATGTCTTCATAACGGGAGGAGTTTTATCTTCTGTAGGTAAGGGAGTCATAGCTTCTTCAATCGGGAAAATTCTTCAAGTTAGAGGATACAAAGTTACAGCAATTAAAATAGACCCTTATCTTAACTTTGATAGCGGAACAATGAATCCCTATATGCACGGGGAAGTATTTGTAACAGAAGATGGAGCTGAAACTGATATGGATCTTGGTCATTATGAAAGATTCCTTGGTATTAACCTTAATAGAGAACACAACATAACTACAGGACAAATATACGAAACAGTTATAACAAAGGAAAGAAGAGGTGATTATTTAGGACAGTGCGTTCAAATAATTCCGCATGTTACTGATGAGATAAAGTCTAGAATAAGGAATGTTGTTTTAAAATATGGAGCAGATATCGCCATAGTAGAAGTTGGTGGCACTGTAGGTGATATTGAAAGCTTACCTTTCCTTGAAGCCTTAAGGCAAATGAAACTTGAGGAGGATCCCTCAAATATCGTATTTGTTCACGTTGCTCTCGTTCCAACGATATCTGTAACAGGAGAACAAAAAACAAAACCTTTGCAACATAGCGTAAACGAATTAAGAAGAATAGGAATCCAGCCTGATATAATAATAGCTAGAAGCGTTAAACCTATTTCATATGAAGCAAGACAGAAAATAGCCCTATTTGGAAACGTTAAACCTCAGTATGTCTTAAATTCTTTTGACGTTGACAACATATATAGAATACCTTTGATTCTTGAAGAACAGGGATTGGCCGAGCTTCTAATAAATCTTCTATCTTTAGAGAATGTTCAGCCTAATTGGAATGAGTGGCTTAAAGTTTGTGAAAACACATATGAGCATGAAGTAAAAATAGCACTTGTTGGAAAGTATTCAAAGCTAGTTGATTCATATGTTAGTATAAGCGAAGCTCTAAATCATGTAGGATTGAATCTTAAGGTTAAAATAAAGAAGCTATGGATAGATTCTGAGCTGGTTGAGAAAGATGATAAAGATACTATAAAAGAGATATTATCTTCAGACGGTATAATAATACTACCTGGATTTGGTGCAAGAGGTGCTGAAGGAAAAATAAAAGCCATTAATCTGGCTAGAGTAAACAAAATACCTTTATTGGGTATATGCTATGGATTCCAGTTAGCAATAGTTGAATTTGCTCGAAATGTTTGCGGACTTAAAGATGCGAACACTACTGAAGTAGATCCTAATACAAGCAATCCTGTTATCGATCTTTTGCCTGAACAAAGAAACCTGACTTTAAAAGGAGGGACAATGAGATTGGGCTCATATCCTATAAAGTTAGTAAAGGATACATTGGCTTATAGGACATACGGGAGTGAAATAGTGTATGAAAGACATAGACATAGATATGAAGTCAATCCCAAGTATTTTGACATTCTACAAAAAAACGGGTTAATTTTCTCTGGTTTTTCATTGGAGGGGAACAGGGTAGAATTCGCAGAACTTAAGAATGGATTCTATTTGCTTACACAAGCACATCCTGAATTTAAATCAAGACCAACAAAGCCCTCTCCGCCTTATTACGCTTTAGTAAAATACATATTAGATAAAAGGCTAAATAGAATAGTTGAAGAAGAGCATGCTTGATATAAACTTAATAAGAAAAAATCCACAGCTCATTGAGGAAAGTCTAAAAAGAAGGAATTTGGATTTTCCTTTAAAAGAGTTGATAGATAATGATAACCTCTATAGAAAGAAACTGAAAGAACTAGAATCTAAGAGACATGAGAAGAACAAATTGACTGAACAGTATACTAAAGTATCAGAAAATGAAAGGTTAATTCTCTTACAAAACGTAAACGAAATTGATAAGCAAATAAAGAATCTTGAAGAAGAAGTTGAACAAATAAAGAATAAAAGGGATAACTTGTTAGCCAGGTTGCCAAATATTCCACATGAAAGTGTACCTTATGGAAAAGACGAAAATGATAATGTAACGGTAAGAGAAGTAGGATCTAAGAGAGAGTTTGATTTTAAACCAAGAGCTCATTATGAGCTAGGTGAGATTTTTGATATTATTGATTTTGATAGGGGAGTAAAACTAGCTGGTTCAGGATTTTATGCATTAAAAGGAAAAGGAGCTATACTTGAAAGGGCTCTTATCAACTTTATGCTTGATGTTCATAGAAGCAAAGGTTATACAGAAATTTTTCCGCCAATTTTAATAACATCCAAAGGAGCATTTGGTACAGGACATTTACCAAAATTTGAAGAGGATATGTATAAAACAAACAAAGAAGATTTATGGCTATTACCTACAGCAGAACTTGCGCTTGTTAACCTTCATGCAAATGAAACTTTAAACTATAAAAACTTACCGCTCAAATATGTTGCTTATACTCCTTGCTTTAGAAGGGAAGCAGGAAGGCATGTAGATTTAAAAGGAATTTTGAGAGTACATCAATTCAATAAGGTTGAACTTGTAAAGATTACTGCACCTGAAACAAGCTTCCAAGAATTGGAATTACTGGTTAATGATGCAGAGGAAATATTAAAATTGCTAAAAATACCTTATCGTGTAAGATTATTATGCACAGGTGATCTAGGATTTTCATCGGCTAAAACATATGATATTGAAGCATGGTTGCCTTCCCAAAATAAATATGTTGAAGTATCTTCTTGTAGCAATTGTACTGATTTTCAAGCCAGAAGAGCCAATATAAAGTTTGTAGGAGGTGGGAGGAAAGAGTCAGAATATGTACATACATTGAACGGTTCAGGATTAGCTGTAGGTAGAACAATGGCTGTTCTTTTAGAAAATTATCAAGAAAAAGATAAAATAGTTATCCCAGAAGTCCTAAGACCATATACAAAATTCGACACAATAGAATAAAGCTAGCTTTTTTGTTCCATCCATTCATCATATCCAATTACTGGAGGATCAATGTCTATTTGCCATAAGAGCGCGTTTAATTCGCCTCTGTGTTGCAACTCTTCTTCGATAAGGTGAAGCAATATTGTTTTAATCCTTCTTTGATATTTTTTGTTCTTATATGAATAAGTGACAACTTTATTCAGATCTTCTTCATTTAATCCATCAAAGAATTCTTTGATCAATTTTTCAACTTTTAGCATTTCCCTCTCGACCTCATCCGGACTCTTTATTTTCCCTCTTAGCGAATAATACTCGTTCACCTTATCATTTATAGTATAATATAGCCAGTATCTATAGCCATCTATCACATGAACGAAAATATCTACCAAGCTTGGAAAAGAAGCTCCTCTGTCTTTATATCTTTCTTCTTCAGGCAACTCCTTAAAAATCTTTTCAAAATATTTTCTCCTTACAAACGTATTATAATCAAAAAACTCTTTTATCAGATCTAGTTCATTACCCATAATTTTAATTTTTATGTTTTAACTTAAACTTATATTAAGGCATGAATCTTTTTTCTATACTTAAATGAATAATGAACCACTGTTCGATAAATCAGCAATTGCTGTAGCCTTTGCAACTTTTGTTGCATTTATGGGTATTGGTGTAGTAGATCCTTTACTTCCTTTAATTGCAAAGGATATGGGTGCCTCAGCATTTGATGTCGAATGGCTCTTCACGAGCTACATAGCTGTTATGGCATTGGCTATGCTTATTGCAGGATGGTTATCAACAAATATTGGAAATAGGAAAACCTTAATATTGGGTTTATCCACAGTAGTTATCTTCTCTACATTATCAGGTATTTCACAGAACATACCTGTTTTTGCTATTTATAGAGGATTTTGGGGCTTAGGAAACGCGTTATTTACAACAACAGCGTTGAGCATAATCGTTGGATTGTCATCAAGAGGAAATTTAATTAGGTCTATAACTTTGTATGAAGCAGCACTAGGTTTAGGAATATCATCGGGTCCGTTGCTAGGTGGAATATTAGGAAGTTACAATTGGAGATATCCATTTTTTGGTACAGCTACATTGATGGCCATCGGTCTAATTCTTACTATCAGCTTGATAGGCGAACCTCCTGTAAAGGAACAAAAAAGAAGCCCTTCTGATATTTTTAAAGCATTGAGAGATAAAGGAATAATAACAAATGCTTTAATCGCTCTTGGTTATACTATGGATTCTTCACAATACTTGCTTATTCTCCTTTATCTATAGCTAATTTGTCTACTTTCGTACTAGGAACAGTTTATTTTTATTGGGGAATATTGGTTGCACTATTCTCTGTGGTTGTATTTAATTTAGTTATCAGAAAGTACTCATCGATTAAAATTTTTTTATTTTCATTAACTTTGTTTTCTATAATTCTTTTTCTACTTTCTCAATCAAATAGTTATGAAAGGCTTTTCTTCATAATATTGTCTGGCATTCCATGTGGATTAAATAACGCAATTCTCACATCAAATGCAATGTCATTATCACCTTTTTCAAGATCACTGACTTTCTCCCCGCCCTAAAGGACGAGGGTTCCCCTCAATTGATTCGGAGCTACATATCGCATATGAGGGGCAGTCGAGAGGCTCAGAGAACCCCTCCCATTTAAATTAATTATTGCAATTACATCTCTATCATTTTCATAACCACAATTGCATTTGAAACATCTATATGATATTTCATTCATATTTTTATTGCATTTAGGACACTTAATTGAAGAATAAGCAGCGTGAACATAATTAATTAGCAAACCATGCTTTTTAGATTGCCAATCAATCCAGTATTGAATCTTTCTATACTGCATCAAGTAAAGTTTATTTCTAAACTTTTTAGGAAGTTTTTTAACTTTTTTAATCATATACTTTAAATTCTCCAATTTAATAACATTGGCATCCATTTTAATTGCTTCGTTAACAATCCTTTTGCTAACTTTCCTTGCAAAATCTTCTGCAATCCTTTTAGCTTTTGAATGAAAAGACAAAATTCTTCTTTTAATGTTTCTATTTTCTTTCCATTTATTTGGATATTTTATTTGTAAATTTTCTGCTAATAATTTGTATCTATGGATTTCATTAATTCTAGTATTGATTCTAACATAATTGTTTTCATCTTTTCCTACTGTTATGTTCTGCATGTTAATATCTACTGCTATGCTATCCTTAGGTTCAATTTTTTGAATGATCTTTTCGAATGTTATCTTAATAAAAGCTTTACCATTACGAATTACTTGCCTTGCTTCCTTCATTTTCCAAGATAAATATTCTTTTAAGTTTTTTGGGTATCCAATTATTTTAAACTCTCCTAGCTTGGATATTCTTACAATCATTCTTTCAAAATCTACTGTATATGAGAGCTTAGGAGATAACCAAACTGTTGGTTTAAAAACTATAGGAAATCTTCCTTTCTTAGGATTATTATACCATCCTTTGTATATTGAAATTGCATTCCTATAGCAGTCTTGCGCTATTTTTGAAGGAAGATTATAACTCTTAAGAATGCTATAAAGTTTTTTATGTACAATACTTATAACATTGTTTTTGTTTGGATTAATTCTTTTTTCTTTTAACCAATACAAAACATATCTTAAAGCTTCTAAATAATTTTTAGAAAAGACTAAGAGGGTTTCTGATATTGCGATATTCATCGAAACAGTTGCTCTTATCGCATTAGCCCTCCTAGTCATTGATCAATTTTAGAAAATTATTTATTATTTAAATCTATTCATCTCCGCCATAAATGGCGAGACTTTCATTTGATGTAATCACTTTGGCGTTTTCTCTAATTAATTTCAAATTTATTGATAGTATATTAAAAAATAGAAGGAAAATAACAATTGAAAGCAAAAAATAATTATTTTTTAAGAGCTATGATAAGAAAGTTCTTCTTATTAGGAAAAGACCCAAATTGCATTAATTCAACAATTCTTAAATTTACTCTAAAGAAAAGCTTTTTAATTTCCTTCTTTGTTAAAAAATGATAAAATCTGTTGAATTTTCCTGCCCATGAAATATAAGCATCGCCGAATTCATTAAAAGTTCTTTTGTAGTTTTTTAAGAGATGAATTAAAGCTGTTATTAGATTTCTAATATTAATGATGCTCCAAACTGTAGCTATTATAATTCCTTTATTTACAAGTATTCTTTTACATTCAATAAGGAATTTTATTCTATTAATTATGTTTGGGATATGGTGAAGAACTGCTACTGAAACTATACCATCGACAGAGTCACTTCTTAAAGGTAGATAAAGCGCATCAGCTACGATAGGAAAAAATAACGGCTGATTGTGCAGAATTTTACTTTTGGCTAATTTTAAAAGATTAAAAGAGAAATCTATTCCTAATACAACAGAGCTAAACTTAAGAAGATCCTTTGTATGTCTTCCATTTCCGCAACCTAAGTCGCAGACAATTTGAGATTCACTAAATAACCGATAATAATATATTACTTCTTTCCAAGGGTAAATTCTTGTATAGCAAAAGTTTTCTGCATAAATTTCATAAAAATTCTTTACTTCTATTCTTAATTTTAAATCGGTTTCAATTTTATAATTGTTTAGGTTGAGGATAGACGTAAATAGCCCTCACATACATTGTACTTTGGCACTTAGGACATTTATCTTCAACTATCTTATTCACATATTCCTTTTCTTTATAAGGTCTTTCAACTTTATGCTTACATTGAGTACATTCAAGCTGAGAAATTGGTCTAATGTTAAGAGTTTGCTCAAAAAATACAGAAATCTTCTCACTCATGCTGCATTACCCACCCCTAATGTATTTCCAATACCTACTATCAAAGCGACCCCTCCCTCTGGGACTGTTTCTAAGACTAAATTTTTAACTCTGTTTATCACTTCATCTGCTTTATCAGCTATTGTTTTTATCATAGGAGAAATTGCATCATTGAAGCCTTGCTTAATTATTATTGCAACTAAGGGTATTCTGTATTCTAAAGCGCTTTCCTCAATCTTATATTTTTCAGGACCAGGATCACCAATTGCTGCACCTACACCTTGAGCTATCTCTCCTGTTTCCTCTCCTTCAAGCTTTAAAGCTGCATCTATTGTAACTATCAAATTTATTTTGCCCTCCATAGACTTTACAATCTGCCTTACAGCTGCACCCGGCTTTCCTACTCTTCCAGCAGGTCCTGAAGCCTTCAACAAAATTAACTTTCTATTTTGGAATACAGCTTCGCCAACGACCATTTCATTTCCAACATCTTTAACCTCATTAACTCCAAATTCTCTATACATTCTTGCAATAACCATTGGCCCTATTCCATCTCCTATTGGCACTTCTAATGTAGTCGCAGGTAAGGCCCTAAAATAGCTTTTAGCCATATCTATTAGAAAAGGAAGAATAAATTCAACTTGCTGTGCTATATAATAATTTTTGAATTTCTTTGCTAGATTATAATAATGCTTAGCTATTCTGTTTATTAAATGAATTACTTGGGCAATGCTTGCTGTATCTTCTAAAGTAGAAAGTGCGTTTTCATCCACTTTAGGTGCATAGAGTTTTATTAAGCTTCTGAATCTGTATCTAGCAACATCTAATATGTATTCTAGTCTGTTCAATATACCAGAAGGATCACGATCAACGGGACTAATTTCAAAAAATTCAGTAAGCTCTTTTATATGTTCATTTAGCTTTTCACTATCTGCACCAAACTTTTTCAATTGATCAGCTAAGGTTTTTTTACTCTTAAGATCTAATTCATCTAAAACCACTATTTTATCCCCAATTCTTCTAAGCGAAAAGGATGTGAATAGGCTCAATTGGAAACCTGGAAATAGCATACTTACAAAGAACATTATGAATATTAAGAAATAAAATAGGGATAAAAGGAAGGAATAAAAGTCATTCGTTTGAGAAGAAGGAAATATCTGATTGAAAATAGCTACCATTATTGTATTTACTACCGTCGTCATAACCTCACCTAAATTACCTGATTAATTAATTGATTAACTGATTTATAAATTAAAGAGACAAAATTTAAATAGGAGTTAATTAAAAATTATCTTGCCCACGCCGGCCATAGGGGGCGGGAACCACCCGATCCCTTTCCGAACTCGGAAGTTAAACCGCCTTCCGTAGCTAACTGTAGTACGGTCCGAAAGGCCGTGCGAAGTTAGCTAAGTCGGCGGGGCTTCAAAATAAGTCTTCTTATGTAACAAATTTATGGGGTCGCCAGGATTTGAACCTGGGACCACGCGGTCCCAAGCCGCGCATTCTAACCAAGCTGAACTACGACCCCTAAACTAAATAGTATAAGTTTGAGTATCGTATAAATATTTTTAAAGGCAAAATTTAAAGAGAGGATATTTGGATAATTAATAGTTAAATTGAGAATTATAAAAGTAAATCCGATAAATCCAAATTTAGAGAAAATAAAAATTGCAGCTGAAGAAATAAAAAAAGGAAATTTGGTTGCATTTCCTACAGAAACAGTTTATGGATTGGGGGCAGATGCTACCAATTCTTCCGCCGTATTGAAAATTTTTAAAGCAAAAAATAGACCTATCGATAATCCGATAATAGTTCATATCTATAGAATAGAACAGCTTGAAGAAGTCGCAGTCGATATTCCTGAAAAGGCCTACGATATTGCAAGAAAATTTTGGCCAGGACCTTTAACTATCGTTTTAAAGAGAAATGACAAAATAGCTAAGGAAACTTCAGCTGGATTGGATACAGTTTCTGTAAGATGTCCAATGCATCCCATAGCTTTAGAATTGATAAAGCAATCTCTAACACCAATCGCTGCACCTAGCGCTAATAAATCGGGAAGACCTAGTCCAACTACTGCAAAACATGTAATAGATGATCTAGGAAATGAGGTAGAGGTTATAATAGATGGAGGAAGAACTCTTTTTGGTGTTGAATCGACAGTGATAGATCTAACTCAAAATCCACCAGTACTTTTAAGACCTGGAGCTTTGCCTGTGGAAGTTATCGAAAAGGTTATAGGAGAAATTAAAATTCCAGAGTTTGCTAAAGGTTTTAAAATGGATTTAGAAAAAGTAAAAATACCTTCTCCAGGTGTGAAATATAGACACTATGCGCCAATAAAGCCATTAATTTTAGTTGAAGGAGAAGAAGAGAAAAAAATCGAAGTCATTAAAAAGATTATAAATGAGAATAAGAATGAAGGATTGAAGGTTGGTTTACTAGCTTGTAAAGAAACAATCGAGAAAATTGGAATAGAAGATATTGAAAAGGGAATACTTGGGCCGAAGGACAATTTGTTTGTAGTAGCTTATAATCTTTTCTCAAGAATTAGAATGCTCGAAAGCAATGTAGATGTTATAATTGCAGAGGGATTTCATGAATTTGGAATCGGATTGACTATAATGAATAGATTAAGAAAAGCTGCTAGCGAAATTATAAGAGCATAGTTTCTAAAACATTTTTCTAAGTTAACTTTAATTATTGTAGCTAGATAGTATTAATTATTATGGAACTCAAATTCATCGGTGGTTGTACTATAGGTAAGCCGAATTTGATAGTAATTAGCCATAATAAAGAAGGGATTGTATTAGATTGTGGTTTTCAATATGAAATGCCTCCTTTTGATAAAATAGATGTAGAGGTAAAACATATATTCATATCACATGCTCATGCAGACCATATAGGAGGAATAACTATACTTAAAAGAAAATTCCCTGAAGCAAAAATATACATGAGCGAACCTACAAAGGAAATAGGGAAGATAACTCTAGGAAGTTTAGAGATTAAATCGAAATACAGGATACCACAGAAAGAGATAGAAGAAGTTTTAAATGATGTTACGATCTTGGGAGAAGGGGATATAATCAAAATAAATGAAAATATTAAGGTTCAGCCAATTAGTGCAGGTCATTTACTTGGTGCTTTTTCTTATCTGTTTAAGATAGATTCACACAACCTTTTTTATACAGGAGATATCAGTTTAGGTAATCTTCCTCTGGCGGGTAATATTTCTTTAGGTTATCAAGAGATAGATTTAGCTATTTCTGAAAGTAACTTTACCTTAGGAGAAGAAAGCTTTATTGAAAGTGCTTCTAAGATAGCAAATCTCGTAACAAATGTAATTAAAATAAAAGGGAAAATTGTTATGCCTATGCCAGCAGCAGGAAGAGCACAAGAAATAGCAACGTTCTTAGCTTACAAAATGATATTAAATGATATGCCTTATGTACCAATTTACGTCGACGGAAGCATAAAAGATGTCATGAATATTTATGATAGATATGTTGGGAAGCTTAGAGGATACTTAAAAGATTATTACATCAATGCAAGGCGTTCTGGAATAATTAAAAGTGTAAATGATGATATGCGCAAAAGCTTGCTAACTTCAGATAAACCATGTATTATAATGACGACCTCTGCTAACCTTAAACACGGACCAAGCCTGATTTACGTACAAAATACAATAATGGACGATAGATCAATGATACTTTTTACAGGCAAAGTCGAAGATAAAACTTTGGCTAAGAAAATTTTGAATTCTAAAAGAGGAGAACTGATAGACTTCAACGGTATTGCTTTAGGAAGGAAATGTAACATTCAACTTGTTGAGATAAATGAGCACGGAACTGTTGGTGAATATATAAAACTAGTTCAAAGAAGCCCAATAAGGGGATTAATACTAATACATGGAAACGACATAATTAAAAACTATTTAACTCAGTTTTTAATTAAGGAGAAGAAAAACTTATATTTGAATGATCCTAAAGAGTTCGATGTTATTGATTTTGATTTACTTGTGAGATCCTACAGCAAACAAACAGAAAGTATGGATGTTGAAATTATTGAGTATATAATAGAAAAACTTGTAGAAGATTTAAGAAGGGAATATGATAGAACAAGAAGTTTAAGCGATTTAATTTTTAGCAAAGCAATGGAAGAACAAGAGATTTATAGCTACATCAAGAACAAAGAAAACGCTAAAGAAGTATTCTTTATTTTCTTTAGGTATGCTACAAAATTTTCCTTCATAAAGGAAGAAGGTGTAATAGATTTCAGGTTTGCATCTATAATCCTAGATAAAGTAAGCAGGGAAATTGAAAGAATTATGGGAAAAGGTACTGTAAAGGAATTATTCAATCAATTAAATGAAACAGCCCCCAAGTTCTTCAAAAATATAATACTTAGAGGTGGTACAATGAAAGCTCAATTAGGAATAACTATACCAAGCAAACAACATTTAATTAAGACTTTAGAAAGTTTTCAGAATAACTTTTCAGCCTTTGAGGTAAAGTCTCCTACTTTAGAGGAAATAGAAAAACTATGTAGAATTGAAGTTGCTCAGGATCCTTCATTAAAATTAAATTATGAAAAAATATTTAGTAAATAATAGTTTGCCGGGGTCATCTAGCCTGGTTAGGATGCCGGACTCATAATGCATGAAGGGGCAGGCATGCGTGAAATCCGGTGCCCCGGGTTCAAATCCCGGCCCCGGCATATGAATATGATACAGCTAAAATTCGAACTATATTAACTATGAAGATAGCTATAATTGGGGCTGGACCTGCAGGAGCTAATGCTGCTTACTGGGCATCAAAAGAGGGTCATCATGTTGAAATATATGAAAAGGAAAGCATTCTGGCAAAGAAGCCTTGTGGAGAAGCTATATTTAATGAAGGTTTTAAATTCGTTTACTTTAAACCTGAAGAAAGCAAGAGTATCTTGAATTACGTTGACAAGGTTGAAGTTTATTATGAAGACGAGTTTCTTATAGAGACTGAGACTAAGCCTTATTTTGGTTATACTGTTCAAAAGTCATTTTTCTTAGAAGAAATAATGAGAGAAGCGGTTCAAAACGGTGCTAAGTTCTACAGGAAAACTTTTGTTGAAAAATTTGATACGAAAAAATATGACTTGGTAATAGATGCTGCAGGATACTTGTCTTTTCTAGCTAGAAGAGAAGGACTTAATTACAA
The DNA here is from genome assembly GCA_000375685.1 of crenarchaeote SCGC AAA261-N23. GTDB lineage: Archaea > Thermoproteota > Thermoprotei > Gearchaeales > Gearchaeaceae > AAA261-N23. The sequence continues at coordinate 9,863 of AQVQ01000015.1, read as the reverse complement.
CGGTTATAAACTCGCACCTGCCTTTAGAGGTTATGGAAGAACTGATAAAATAAGGGAGGATACTCTGTATATTAGCTTGTTTAAATTAGGCTATGCTTGGATATTCCCTTACGGAAAGAATAAATGCAATTTTGGAATAGGCGGGCATATAAGTAATAAAAAAGAACTTGAAACAAGACTATCAAGATTCCTTAAAAAATTTGAAGTTGAAACAATTAGTAAATTAGAAGGAGCAGGTTTTCCAGCACTTGGGCCACTAGATAAGTTAAAGATCGGAAACATAGTAGTAGCTGGAGATTCTGCTGGCATGGTCATGCCAATAAGCGGTGAAGGAATAAGATTTGCCCTTTTTGCAGGTAAGTATGCTTTTAAAGAAAACTATGAAGAAATATTCAACAAGACCTATTATAAAAAGCTTAAAACTGGAGTAAAGTTGTTGAATTTCTGGTTTGGGATGAGTAAAGAGGAACTTATAAAAGCAATAAAGACGTTGGATACAAGAACATTGATTGAAATATTTTTAGAAGCTAAAATTCCTAGTATATTTAAGATGTTAAAGTTACTAAAGGATATAAACTTAAGTAAGAAAATTATCAATATATTATCTTCAAAATGACTTTCTGGATAGATTTTTTGACAGCAAAGCAAGCAATTTTTTTCAAATACTTTATGGAAAGATACAATTGCATAGCCACAACTAGGCAATATTCTGAATCAGTAACTACTATGAAAAATATAGGAATCAAGGCTGATATTATAGGAAGGCATGGGACAAATTTAATTGAAAAACTTATATTCAGTGTTGAAAGAACAAAGCTCTTATTGGATTGGTTTTTAGAAAAAAAGCCCAATGCACTGATAAACCACGGAAGTGTAGAAGCGTCGAGAATCGCTTTCCAAGCTGGGATACCAATCTTTGATTTCAATGATACGCCTGAATCGATATATGTTGCAAAGCTGGTATGCCCTTTAACAACTTTAATGATAGTACCAGAAAATTGTGGAAATGAATTTAAGAAATATGGGGCAGAAAGGGTTATTGAATATGAAGGATTAACGCAAGTAACTTGGTTAAGAAGACATAAAGTTGATTATAATATACTAAATAAATTAGGATTTGATGAAAACAAGATAACCGTTTTAGTAAGAGACCCTGCTTATTATGCATCACATATAGAATCAAATCATGATACATTTCTAAATTTGGTAAACGAATTGAAGAAATTTGAAAAAGAAATTAATCTTATTCCTATAGAGAGGTACAAAGGTAAATTCTTAGATGTTCAAAGCTTGTTGCACAAATGTGATATTGTAATAGCTACTGGTACTATAGTAGGAGAAGCAATTTTGTGTGGCGTTCCTCTAGTTATTGATTACTTTCCTGTTCTTCAAAAAATGTATGAAAAATACGCTAGAGAAGGCTTAATGCTTCACTTAACAAACAAAGAAATGATAATAAGAGAGGTCAAATCCTTCTTATCGAACCCAAAGAAAAGAAAAGAAATTTTGTATAACAAATTGGAAGATCCTCTTGATATATTCGATGAAATATTAAAGAAGGAATTTCCTCAGTTAGTAAGTTGAGGATAAAAATTCTTGCAGGGGAAACATTGGGAACAAGATCTTTATGCACAACTATAGAAACTAATGATGCAAGAATACTTATTGACCCAGGAATTGCCTTGGGCAAAAGGTTTGGTCTTTATCCTCACTATTTAGAATACGAAAAATTATATGAAGGAAGGAAGCTTATAGAGAAGGAAGCTGAAAAATGCGATCTCGTTCTTGTATCTCATTATCATTACGATCATTTTACACCTTTTTTCGATAACATAGACAATGAATGGACCTTCGCTGATAGTTTAAGTGCTGAAAGAATTTATAAAAATAAACTTGTTTTTACAAAAGATCCTGAAAACAACATTAATAATAGTCAGAGGAATAGAGGTAAACAATTCGTCAAATCATTGCAAAAATACAACATAAGATTTAGAATATGCGACAATTCTAGTTTCAAAGTAGGTAAAACGGAAATAAAGTTTTCAGAACCCGTTTTTCATGGAGAAGAATTTACACCGTTAGGCTATGTTGTAATGTTTATAATAAAAGACGAAGACGAAAAGTTAGTATTTGCATCAGACACAGAAGGACCAATGAATGAAAAAGCATTAAAAATAATAGAAAAAGAGAAACCTGATTACTTGATAATAAGCGGGCCACCGTTGTATCTAGTGAACTATGAGGTTTCTCATACTAACTTTCGAAAAGGAATTGATAATCTAAAGCATCTTACAAAATATATCAAAAATATTATTGTAGATCATCATCTTCTTAGAAGTAAGGATTCCCTGGTTTTGATAGAAGAGATAAGAAAACATGCTTTAAATCATGATTGCAATGTTTTTATTATTTCAGAATTTATGGGAAAGGAAAAAGAAATGCTCGAATCTATAAGAAAAGATCTTTATGAAATGTATCCCCCGAAAAAGGAGTTTGAAGAATGGATAAAGAAAAGGGAAGGATTGCCTCCTATTTTTAGAGAAGAAATTTAGTATTCTCTTAAAGGTTTAATTTTTATTATAACCCTCTTATCTCCAGGTCTACGCCATGGATATCTATCCACATTTAAATATTTCTTAGCAAGTTTATCGATATGTTCTTCTGCACCTTCAAAAGTTATTTCTTCAACTTCTCCTTCTATACAAACCCTATTGTATGGGTCAGAATTATCAATCACTGTTAAGCCTACTTTAGGATTTTTCCTGATTATTTTTATCTTCTTTCTATTTTCTGTCGTATTTATTAAAACGTATTTGCCATCGGTATCAACCCACACTGGTGTAACATGAGGAAAACCGTCTTCTTTAACAGTAGCTATTACGCCAAAATTTCTATCCAAAAGTAACTTTATTGCCCTTTCGGACAATGTAATCATGTTATGTGAGTAGATTATGAACTTTATAAAGATTACTATCTCTTTAAAAGAAGATAAGTAGAATATTGAGGAGAAAATAACTGAACTCAATCTCATTAACAAGAGAAAAATCGATTTTATATGAGACTCTTAAAAAGTTGGGAAAAATTTAAATTTTAGATTTTAAGAAAATTTCATATGAAAAAGGTAATATTTTACGGAATAATAGTTTTAATAGTATTTATAATATCACCAATTTTAGGATTAATTGTAATAACATCTATATTAATATACAAATTGATTAAAAGTAAAAATAAGAAAAATGAAAAGAGTGTTAGTAAAATTAAGGAATTTATATTGGGAATTATAAGCAAGAAATATGAAAAAATAACATTATTAGAAAAAATTGAGATTTATAAAACAAAAAACGATATAAAGATTATGAGAAAAGGATTCAATTGGTCAATAATTATTTGTCTTTCTCTTTATATTCCTAACGATGTAAATATTGATATTAAGAGGCTTTCTGAAATAGCTTATGAATTAAATTTTGCTTTCGTTATCTGCAACCCAAATCAAGCAAAGTTAATCATAAGAGAAAACGTGTTTTCATTAAAGCTGAACAAAAATGTACTCAAATCTAAAATATATTCATTAGCAGGTAAAGCAAGATTTTTAGTAGGTTATTTTGAAAATCTAAATTGTAAAGTTGATTGGGATGAAGGATTAATCGATGAGGTTCAATTGATATGATGCTTTGCAACCGCGAGCTTATTTTATCTGATCCTATTAGTTCGACAATTTTCATGATAAAACACATTAAAAATGTTGCTGAAAAAGGGAAGAAAGTTTTTGTTATTGATAACAAAGGCATTATTTCCAACAATTTGGAAATGGAAAAGATTAGCTTAAATAAAATCTCTTTGCTGAATAACCAAAGCTTTGACATTATAAGGATAATCGATGTTTTGTCTGCGAGCTTAAACTTGAAAGAAGAAGAAAGAACTTTGTTACTCTACTCAATTTATAATTTGAAGGAAAGTAAGTTAAAAATAAGCAAGATTATCGAGAAAGTTGCTTCGATTATGAATGCTTTTGTAAATTACTCATCTTACTTAGTAAAATTGCAAGAGATAATAGCTAAACTTTTTGAGATACAAGATTTAGATAATATTCTTGCTAATGAAAACAGCATCGACATTTTTGAAGAGTTGGAAAAGAAAGATTGCATAATAGTAAATATATCAAATGTAAAAAACTTCAATTTAAGAATATTCTTGACATTGCTAATTTTAGATTTTGTTGCAAACGAAAATAAAACTGATATGAATATTTTTGTCGATAACACTGAAGGAAAATCGATATTATGCTTGAATGAGGAATTTATCTGCAGGCTATTAGATGAGCTAGCTTTTAATAATATTTCCTATTGTTTCTCAGCTTGTTTGGAAGAGTTAAACGATAAGTTATATTCAAGATTTTCAAGAATTTATTACATAAGCTATAATAACTCTATTAGCATAAAGAATTGCTTCATTGATGGTTCTCCTTTCAATTTAGTTGTTATAGAGAATAATAAAGTAACAAACAAGAGTATAATCAAGTTTGGAGATATAACGCTAGAAAGAGGGAAAGCGGTTACTCCTAAGGCTAAAGAAATCAAAACCTTGCTTGAAATAAACTACGGTAATTTGGCAGATTTAATAGCTGATTTAATAATAGAGATTGAGAAAAACGTTGTAAGAAGAAGCGAAATCAAACACTTGATGAGTTCTCTTGGATACTTTATCGATGATTGGGATAATTTAATCGATACATTGTTAAGGGATGGACTTTTAGAAGAAAAGCTTTTCTCTGGGATTAAGAAAATAATTCCAACATATAAAGGAATTTTTATGGCTAACGAACATAAGAATCTAAAATGAAGAAATTAACAACAGGTATTCCTGAATTTGATAGAATAATAAACGGGATAGAATGTGGCTCAATCACTCAAATATTTGGAGAATTTGGAACAGGAAAAAGCATTATAACCCAACAACTTTGTGTTACAGCCCAATTACCTGAAAACAAAGGAGGATTAGAAAGCAAGTCCATATTCATAAGTACCGAGAAATCTTTTTATCCACCAAGGATAGAAAAAATTGCTATAAGATTTAACCTACAGCCTTCTACGGTTTTAAAAAACATATTTATAAAGGAAGTTTCTTCTTTAAAAGAACAGATTCTTGCTTTGGAAATAGCTGAGAAAATTATTGAAAACTATGGAATAAAATTACTTATTATAGATTCAATATCTGCTTTTTTTAGAAGTGAATTTGCTGAACAGAATCTTCTAGCCTTAAGGCAACATGAGATCAGAAATTTTTTAGAAAGATTAATAAGCATTGCCGAAAAGAAGGAAGCTGCCTGCGTTGTAACCAATCAAGTAACAGAAGGAGAAGCTGAGAATAGATGGGAAAAGAAACCTGTAGGTGGCAATTTAATAAACAAATATTGCAGAAAAATAATTGAATTGGGCAAAATAGGAAATAAAAGATATGCGAAGCTATATGATTCGCCGAATTTGGATGAAAATTATTTTTTATTTGAAATTAGAGAAGATGGAATATATCCTGCTTAGAAAAATTAAGCTGGCTGATTTATCTTTATTGCTTTAGTTGGACAAGCTATTTCACAGGCCATGCAGAAAATGCAGTTCTGCTCCCTTATTGGAAATGCCTTATCGGTTCTATATTTCTCCCAAAGCTCTTTATCTTCAGGCTTATTAGGATCGATAACTCTGTCGTTTCCAGTTCCGTATTTACCTGGATTTAAGAACCATTCAAATACGTTTACAGGACAGACATCCATGCATACTCCATCAGCTACACAAGCTTCAAAGTCCACCATAACAATTGTACCATATATACCAAGTTGGGTAGGATAAGGCTTTCCTTCAGCGTCCAATCTTTGCATTCCTCCGGCCCTTATTTTAATGCCCATATATTCACCGGTTACTGGATATTCATCTGGCTTATTGATTACATCTGGATCGATAGGTTTTGGCTTATAATCAACAGGTCTGGTCATACTTGCTCTTGAATACTTTAAATTCTATATAAATATACCACTTACATTTAAGTGGTTTTTTGCTAATATTTTTTCAGTGTATAAACCAGCAGAAGATTCATATTTGCTCTTAAATGAAATTATCAAGAAAAAAGGCGAGGTTTTAATCGATGTAGGGACAGGTAGTGGTTACATTGCGATTAATTCAAAGGATAATTTTAAATTGATTGTCGCAACAGACATTGACAACAAATCAATCAAGGAAGCAAAAGAAAAAACAAGAAATTGCTATAACATTGATGTAGTTCAATGCAACCTATTTGATCCGATTAGAGCCAATACCTTCGATTTTATATGTTTTAATCCTCCTTATTTGCCTAGAGATGAATTTAAAACCGATATCGATACACAAACAGTTTACATAAATTACAATGGAAGAAATATCATAGAAGAGTTTTCGGAAAAATTTTTAGAAAAAGCTAAAAAAGCTAAATGCTACGTTGTTTTATCGTCTTTGACAAATTTGGATGAAATTTTAAATGAAAATATAAGAAAAAAGTTACATTTTAAAGAAGTTGCATCGAAGAGTTTTTTCTTTGAAAAAATTTCTGTTTTTGAAATTTCAATATTGCCCTCTTAATTTATATGCTTCGACTACTCTGCTTATTGCAAGAATTAAAGCAGCCGTTCTGTTATCAACTTTATATTTTGCAGCTGTTTCATTCACGTCTTTAAAAGATTTTACAATTTTTTCCTCCATTCTATTCAAGACTGTTTGTTCATCCCATTGTACTTTCTGGAAATTTTGAACCCATTCGAAATAGCTAACTGTAACACCTCCAGCATTTGCAAGAATATCAGGAACTACGTATATGCCTTTCTTAAATAAGATCTCATCTGCTTCAGGCGTTGTAGGACCATTTGCTCCTTCGACTATTATTTTAGCTTTAATTTGATCAGCATTGCTTGCGGTAATCTGATCCTCCAATGCGGCAGGAATTAGCACATCACATTCAGAGATTAACAAAGCTTCATTAGAGATTTTTCTTCTTTCGCGATAACCAACAACTGTACCGACTTTTTTCTTGTATTCCATCAGGTCTTTCTTTTTCTATAACTGTTTTAACAAATTCAGGAGTAACTGGTAAAAAGTATATTTTATCGGCCATTTTTTCATCTGTCTGTATAGTAGCTATGTTAGGATTTACTAAAACTGTGTAAATTCCCTCCTCTTTTAAAGCCTTAATACATTGGCTTCCTGAATAGTCAAATTCACCAGCTTCACCTATTTTAATTGCCCCGCTTCCCAAAACCAAAACCTTTTTAATATCGTTAAATTTAGGCATAGGGTGATCTACCTCTTTCTATCATATTCATGAAATGATCAAATACAAACTCCGTATCGTAAGGGCCAGGAGTGGCTTCGGGATGGAATTGAACTGTTATAATGGGCTTTTTAACATGTACTAGGCCTTCAATAGTTCTATCGTCCGCATTAATCCACCAAACTTTTAATCCTGTATCTTTCAACGAATCTAAATCAACTGCGTATCCATGATTTTGACTTGTTACATACGTTAATCCATTTCCCAAGAAGATTGAAGGCTTGTTTTGACCTCTATGGCCATATTTCATTTTAAAAGTTGTTCCGCCACAAGCCAAAGCAACCAGTTGATTGCCTAAGCATATGCCAAGTAAAGGAATGTTTAATTCAACAAAGCCCTTAACAAGTTCAATTGTTTCCTCGAATTTCTTTGGATTTCCTGGCCCATTACTTATTACAACACCCTTTGGATCATAGCTCAAAACTTTGTCCAAAGAATAGTTGCATGGAAATCTTACAACTTTAAATCCCCTTTTGAGAAGATTTCTAAGAATATTGTACTTACTACCACAATCTATTAAAGCTATTGTTGGTCCTTCATTCTCGTATACAATTTCTTTCTTCAAATCCAATTCCTTCGAATAATTTATTTCATCATATCTTGCAGCTTTTTTTAGTTGAGCATAAAGTTCATCTATATCAGGCTTATCATCATATAAGTCTAATATTCCCATTAATACGCCTTTTTCTCTTAATTTTTTTGTCAATTCTCTAGTATCGATTCCCTCAATTCCAGGTATTCCCTCTTCATATAACCAATCGTTTAAACTTTTAACAGATGTAGGATGACTTGGATTTTTACAAAGTTCTGAAACAACAATTGCTGAAACTTGTATTTTATCAGATTCAAAGTAAATCGGAATTCCCCATCTATCCTTTAAATTAGAAGGAACACCGTAATTTCCTATCAATGGATACGTAAAGGTTAATATCTGGCCTTTATATGAAGGATCAGTTATTGATTCGTTGTACCCTACCATGCCTGTGTTGAAAACTACTTCGCCGATCACTTTCTTTGGAAAACCCACAGGAGAACCGAGAAAGAATGTCCCATCTTCAAGAAGAAGAATGGATTTCATCTCTTTATTATTTTCAACCTGCATTAAGTCTTAGACTACTTTCTAATCCACAATATTTAAATCTTTAGTTTTAAAGGAAACATAAAATAACTTGCTTTTAACGCTTAGAACAATTTCTTACTTACCTCAAGCGTCACAGTTTAATTTTGATTTTAAAAATGCAATTCAAGAAAACAAATTGATAATAATCGATGCTCTAATGGATTCAGAAAAAGAGTGGAGCTTAAAATCTTTGGATATGGAAGAGCTTGTAGGCAAAGTAATAGAGGCTAAGAAAAAGTTGGGATATGGAAGGGGAAGGTTAGTTATAGATTCTTTATCTGCATTCTGGCTTGACAAACCTGCAATGGCTAGGAAGCTTGCTTATTCGCTTAAAAAAGTTCTTTCAAAATGGGATTTTACTACGCTTGTAACATCTCAATACGCTATAACTACAGCTGAATCGTTCGGATTTGGAGCTGAACATATTGCAGATGGAATAATAAGGTTTAGAAGAATTGTAAAAGGAGGAAGAATTCATAGATATTTAATAATAGAGAAAATGAGGCAAACAGAACATAGCTTGTACGTTCATGAATTTGAAATAGTGGATGGAATAGGAATAACTTTAATGGGACAAGTAGATGAAAGGAAAGAGGATTATGTTTTGCCTTACGAAGTTAAAAAGAAAATAATGGAAGCTAAAGAAAAACAAGAAATAGGCTAATTTCTTGTTTTAATAAAAAATCTATTAACAAACTTTAGAAACTCTTATTTGTTGATTGAAATATCTTAACATAGCAGTTTAATCATACCAATTTTGTTATGGAAGATAGCAAAGTTGAAGTAGTTTTAAGGGAAATCGAGTTTTTAGCTCAAGAGTACAATTTGCCTATTATAGGAAAAAATAAAGCAGTTATTTTATCAAATTTGATAAAGGCACATTCTCCAAGTTTTGCTTTGGAAGTAGGCACATTAATAGGTTATTCAGCTATCGCTATAGCTAATGCTCTTCCTGAAAATGGAAAATTGATTACGATAGAGGTGAACAGAAAAAACGCAAACATTGCAAAGAAATACTTTGAGAGAAGTTGTCTAAAAAATAAAATCCAATTGGTTGTAGGCGATGCGAGGGTTGTTATACCTAAGTTAAATTACAGCTTTAACTTCATGTTCATAGATGCAGATAAAAGGCAATATTTGGAATATCTAAAATTAGCAGAGCCGCTATTAAAAGAAGGAAGCATTATAGTTGCAGACAACGTAAAAATATTCAGGAATATTTTATCCGATTATTTAGATTATGTTAGAGGCTCCAAAAAAATACTCGAGCTATAGTATAGATGTGGGAGATGACGCAATTGAGGTAAGTAAGAAATTGTTCTAAGCGTTAAAAGCAAGTTATTTTATGTTTCCTTTAAAACTAAAGATTTAAATATTGTGGATTAGAAAGTAG
>AQVQ01000014.1 GCA_000375685.1 crenarchaeote SCGC AAA261-N23 | reverse complement strand
CGTTGGTTCAGTTTTCGCTGATTTACTTAAGCTAACATCAGAGGATAGAAGGCGAATGGTTGCAGTTGGAATAGGGGCTGGAATAGGAACAATATTTAAATCTCCAATTGGTGGGGCTTTATTAGCGTCAGAAATTCTTTATAGGAGAGATTTAGAGCCAGAAGTCATTTATCCTGGTCTCGTAGCTTCCGCAATAGGTTATACTATTTTTGGTAGTATATTTGGTTTTACACCAATCTTCGGATATTACACAGGACCTTTTAATCCGTTAAGATTACCAATGTATGCTGTATTAGGGGTCGTAGCTGGATTATTAGCTATAGTTTACGTAAAGGTTTTTTATGGAGTTCATGGCTTCTTTAAAAAGTTAAAAATTAATAATTACTTAAAACCTATGATTGGGGCATTACTTGCAAGTACCATAGCTTTAATAGCTCCAGAGGTTATGGCGGTAGGTTATGNATGGATTGATTTAGCAGAATATAGTAGATTCTTTCAAAATGTTTTTTATTCTCCCATTCTTCCCGTTATAATACTTTTGATACTTTTGCCATTTTTGAAAATTATTGCGACAGCATTTAGTGTTGGATCTGGCGGTAGTGGTGGTGTATTTGCACCAGGTTTATTTATTGGTGCATTTATTGGGGCAGATATTGGCTTACTCTTTCACTACTTATTTCCGTCTATCGTACCCTCAGTTGCTCCATTTGTAATTATAGGAATGGCTGCTTTCTTTAGCGCAGCAGGTAAGGTTCCACTATCTATCATCATTATGGTCACAGAAATGACTGGTAGTTTACAGCTATTACCTGGAGCTATAGTAGCTGTTGCAATTTCCTATTTAATATCTGGTAACTATACTATTTATCAGGCTCAAGTTTCTACTAAAAGGGATTCGCCAGCACATAGGAGTGAGTTTATGATTCCAGTTCTAGAGAGTGTTAGAGTTTCAGAATGTAAATTTGAGGATATAAAAGTGTTTGATGATGAAAGCATTGAAAAAGCAATATCTATAATGACTAACTATAATTTCTTAAGTTTGCCAGTGATAGATCATAATTATAGATTTTTAGGTATAGTATATTTAAGGGATTTGCTGAATGCTGACAAGAATGATATGGTTAGAAAGTATATGACAATAGGATCACCTTACGTTAGGCCTAATTCAACATTAGAGCAAGCTTGGGAAATTATGTCAAGACTTAGAAGTAAGTGGGCATGTGTTGTTGAAGATGGTAAGTATAAAGGAATTGTAACTATGGATAATTTAATAGAAGCTTATGAGAGAGAGGTGAAGAAATTAAGGCAAACCTCTTAAAATATTTGTCTAAATATCCTTCATTTTCTTTAAGAAATCTTATTATAAGTATAATTTAATAAGGATCGGCTAATATATTTGATAGGAATAAAGTATTTAATATACGATGACGCTCAAAGAAGATATATTAAGACTTATAAAAGAAGATGAGGAGTTTAGATATGCCATCATAGGTTTACTAGGCTTACATAGATTAGATAAGATTGAAGAATCGATACTAAGGTTAACTGAAAATATTGCAAAATTGGCCGATATTCAAGCGAAAACTGAAGCTAGACTTGCGAAAGTCGAAGAAAGATTATTGAAAGTTGAGGAAAGGCTGGAAGAGCATGACAAAAAATTTGTTATGATTGGGGAGAGATTGGAAGAACATGACAAAAAATTCAATGCAATATTAGAAGAATTAATAATTCATAGGAAAAAATTGGAGGAACATGATAAAATGTTTAACTTAATATTTGAAGAATTAAGAAGTCTTAGAGTAGTTACTAATGAGCTAAGTGTTGCTATAGGTTCGCTAACCAGAAGATATGGTAGAGATTTGGAGAAGACAATTCTTAACATATATAAAGATCAATTAATACAAATGGGAATAAATCCAGATAATGCTAAAAGATTTAGATATTGTTCCTATTCCAGCCCCTATTCCAACTGCAACCATTCGCCTTCTATCCTCTGATGTTAGCTTAAGTAAATCAGCGAAAACTGAACCAACGCCAGCTGATAACTGTGCTGTAGGGCCTTCTCTTCCAGCACTACCTCCAGAACCTATGGTTATGGCAGAAGCTATGATCTTTACTGGTACGACAACCCATCTTATTTTACCTTGATAGTAATGATAGGCCTTTATTGCAGCATCAGTTCCATGTCCTTCAGCCTCTGGTGCAAAAGTGTAAACTATTAAACCAGAAACCAAGCCGCCAATTACTATAGAAACAGGTATTAAATAGTAATTGCCTGGATAAAACGTAAAGGTAATTGGGTTTCCTCCTTCGCCTATTGGCCTAGGGTACAATATCCCAATTAAATGGAAAAGAAATAAATCCTCAAATAAATGAAGCAAGAGATAGAATACAGTAGCAGCTAAACCAGATATAACTCCCATTATAACTCCTAATATAAGCCATTTCTCAAAATAAGGTAGTGACGTAAGCGTTGAATTCTTAACCTTCATAAAGTATCTTAATCCATTAATGTTTTTAGTTTTTTATATTTACATAAATGAAAGCCTCGCCCTTAAGGCGGAATGAATGGTTTAAATATTTTAAAAAGAAATTTTAATCAAGTACGGCAACAACGCTTCTCCTAAGCTCGAATGAGAGCTTAATGTGACTTAGGAAGGAGCAATCAGCAAACTTTTATTTGTTTTTCAATAAAGATCCATTTTATTTGGGATCCTGAGAAATATATATGGGGTTGGTTCTCTTAGCTACTCACTGTTAAGCAAATAAGAGATGTAGCTATGAATCAATGGTAGGAATAATGAAACGCTTTGGAAAAAGAGCCATTACTTTTTCAAAGCGTGGAGGAAGTCAGTTTTCTAGGTTATATTTAATTCCAGTAGTTACTAATAAGAGGTTTAACTTATTATATTTTTCGTCTCATTTAACATATCTTCTATTTTCTTTATTGAAACAACAACATCATCTATTGAGTATTTCTTCTCATGAAAACCCCACATATGCAAATCATAAGCTACACTCCAACCTTCCAAAATCCAATAACCGAGCTTTTTTGATAAAGTTTTACTTGCCTTACCTAGTAAATAAGTATACCATCTACCCTCTCTCAGAAACTCCTCATATTCATCAGTCTTAAATTTCTCCGCTAAAGTCTTAACAACCTCCTCAGCTGCTTTATACGCTTTTTCAGAAGCTTTCACCGCATCCTTCTTCTGAATATCCTGTTTACACTCCTCTAAATATTTCACTGCAAATTCTATTCTTTCCTTACTGCTTTCAGCTGGATCTTCCCTGCTCAACACGTCTAATAAGACATCATTTATATCTATACCTTTCTCTTTAAGCTTCTCGATTAACTTCTCATTCACGCTGAGCATTTTCTAAAATACTCCCTTTTAGTAATACACAACAAACAATTAATATACTTTTTGAAACACTTGCTATATTGTATAATTTGAGTATATGATGACTTTGGTTTAATTTAATTCTCTTAAGGTTATTTCTTTCTACTGACTTCACTTCCGTTTAAAGAACCAGGTTTTCATTTCTTTGTTTCTTATATGCATTCTTTTATACCATTTCTTGCCATATTTCCTCCAAGATTCGATTCAATTCTTCTTCTTTAAGCATTCTTCCCAATTTTATTGTCATTCTCTTTTTCCGCTTAGTATGAATTTTTGCTTGACGAAGCTTTTCATTTATAATAAGCGAAAGCTTCCTAGTACTACCATACTTTTTAATAGCTTCTTCAACAAGTTCTTTATACAAATCATCATCTAAGATTATAGTCGTTTTGACCATATCCTATATTTATTTTAAAATTTATTATTTATTGTTAAATGACAAAGATTCTAATAAGTTATTAACTTTGACATTATTCAACTTTTATATAATAAGAAATCTAAAAATTATAATCTTTTTGATGCCTCTGCATATATAGGATCAAGGAAATTGTAGTCCTTGATTATACTCATATTTTCAAGATTATTTATAAGATTGTTCAAAACACTTGTAGAAATACTTGAACCTTCTGCATTCTCTAAACATCTCAATAGCTTAGACCAGCTATTAAAACCTTTAGATAAACATTTGAGAAGGTTCTCATATCTTCTTGCAACTACTATAGATTGTTTTCTTTTTTCTTCAATAAAATTCTTAATTTCTTGTAATGCTACAGAGATCGCAGCTTCTTTTATTTCATTTATATTTCTTTTGTTATAATAGTAATTTCCTGCAAATACTAGCCAGCCTGGAATGCCATCGAACAATTCAACTATTTCATTCAAAGTTTTTTCATCAACTTTAAGATTCAACTCTTCAAAGCCTTTCTCCATGAAATTCAAGGAAGCTTCCTTATTAAATCTCTCTATTTTAATCTCATGATAATACCTACCATATAATGGAGATTTGGGGTCTTCAATTCCTATAAAATCATATAATAATCCTACTTCTGAACCTGTTAAAATAAAAGTTAGATTTCTGTTGTAATCATAAGAATGAGCTATAGCATCTTTTATTTCTTTAGATAAAGGCCCCCTTAGTTTTTGAGCTTCATCTAAAGCTATTACCAACCTTCTTTCGTTTAAATGATCAAAAAAGTCAGAGAGACTTACGAAGTTTCTTCCTTTCCAAGATATTTCTACATAATTACCAACTATCGTAATTCCTTTAATTCTACTAAGAATTTCCTTAATTTTGTCCAAAATTGAAGATAATGCTTCAGAGAAAACTCTATAAAGGTCAGCCCTGCTGTAATTTTCTTTAAGCTTTCTGCAATCTATTGTAATAAAGGGAATTTTAGATTCGTTTAATGCAACATTCATAACTGAGGTTTTCCCAATTCTTCTGATTCCTGTTATAATTAATAAAGGTCTATTTAGATTCGATATTATTTCCTCTATTTCTTTTTCTCTATCGAAAAGTTCTTTTCTATTAATCTTAGGTCTTTCATTAAATAGCACTTCTACCCCTGAACTTATATTCACCCCCAGAAGTATATAATCTTACAATGTGTCGAATTTTATTCCTTAAAGAAAAATATTCCAATTCTTAAATTTCCTGGTCATTTAAAAGAGGGGCGAAAGTCTAGAATAAATAATTAAAAGAGAACTGTTGGAAGAAACTGGTAATTTACCAAATCAATTCATCTACTTAGGCTGGTATTAAGTTTCATAGAGAAATCCTCAAAAAGAATATTCTTTCTACGAAAAAAATTTAAAAACTAATAGAAATCCTTCTGAAATTAAAAGGATTAAAATTGTTAGCGAAAATATATAATCAAATCAATGAAAAATAAAGCATGCTGCTACATTGTAGCTTATTCATTTTATAAAACATTTAAAAAATTAATATTTTATAATATTAAATATCATATTCTATTTGAGTTCGAATAAAGGTGAAGAAACTTTATATCTTTTTTGTTCTTTTTGTAATTCTTTATCAAAAGTTAGAAGTTTAGCTTTACGCCTTTCAGCAATACAAAGTATTAGTTTATCATTGAATTTTTTAAATGAGACTTTTTCTTTTTCTATCATATTTAAAGCATTTATTATATCTTCCTTCTCAATTGGTAAATATTCAAAGGTTTCCAGCAGATCAAGAACCTTTTCATATATTATTTTATTATCCAATCCTAATTTAGCTAAAGTAAATATGAACTCTTCAAGAACAACAGACGGTATAATACAAATATCTAGATTATCTATAATTGCACTTGCAGTTTCATGATATTCTGAATCCTCTATTGTATCGTAGACCAGAACATTTGTATCTACTACACATTCTTTTATACCATTTCTTGCCATATTTCCTCCAAGATTCGATTCAATTCTTCTTCTTTAAGCATTCTTCCCAATTTTATTGTCATTCTCTTTTTCCGCTTAGTATGAATTTTTGCTTGACGAAGCTTTTCATTTATAATAAGCGAAAGCTTCCTAGTACTACCATACTTTTTAATAGCTTCTTCAACAAGTTCTTTATACAAATCATCATCTAAGATTATAGTCGTTTTGACCATATTCTGTATCTATATTTTGAAATTTAAAAATTTTACGGTTAGATGGTAAAAATATTATCAACGAGTTTTAACTTTATTCAATTACGTTAAACTGACTTCTCCACGCCATGAATTACGAGGCTTTCATTTGTGTAAACGCATTCTTCTTATTAGTGGCTTAATCATTTTATAGCAAATTTAAAACAAGTATTTCTAGAACTGTTTTAGATAATTTTAAAGAATCTCGAGAAGATAAGCATAACTTTGACTATAATTCCTTGAGGCAGAAGCTATAGCTTGATATTTCTTGGCTTAAAAAATTGTTTGCACAAAGGGATATTTTATTCAAAAACTATTTGATAAAAATGTTTTCAACCTTGAGCAAGAATATATACTTTTGTGAAATAATTACAACCATTTATTTCATAACTTTGGTGAAATTTAGGAAGAAACTTACGCAAGAAGACTTTAAGGCCTTCGATGAAGTAGAAAAGGAATTTTCCAAGCAAGGACTAAAAATACTCAACGATTTTTACACGCTAGGTAGGTTCGACAATCTGACCCTCCTTAAACTCAGAAGAGGATTGAAAGTTAAAGTCTGTGAGCATTTCAAAAGTGTTTCCAGGACCTTAAACTAAGAAGAGTATTGAAAGAGAACCAGAGTTAAAAGCATAATATTAACTCATTTATTGAAAATATTAGTCCTTTAAATATTATCCATATGAATTATTAAACGCTTAATAAGTTTTGTTTATGATAAAGATTATCTTAATAAGTAACGGAAGGAATGTTAGCCTTAATTCTTAATTCGTTAAATTGATCTATACTCATGCCTGCAATTTTCGCAGCACCTCTCATATCTCCAGTTTCTATATAAAATATTAGCGCAGCCTTAATTTTTGGGGATTGGGAATTTATAAAGTCCCAATCAGCCTCTTTTCTCCTTAACTCTCTTGCCCATTTCTCCTTTTCCTCGTAGAACTTATCGCTCATATCTAACAATTACTACCATTATTACATCATATATTTTTATTATTGACAATAAAATGCCTGAAATTGCTACTATTCTGACCTCTTCCAGCCTTAAATGGCGAGGCTTTTATTTATATAAACTTAAGCCTTAATATTACCATAATTCTTCTTTACTTCAGGGAAAACAAAAGTGAGATTTCCAGTCTTATCTAAGATTATACAGTGAGATTAATGCAGATGTATCTGTTATCATGTTCACCTCTCTTCTCTATCTTCTCTTACCAATTCAGCAGAAGATTCAAAATATCCTTGCTTAAGTAGACTATTCCTTATTTTATCAGAATCTTCCAATAATCTCCTCATCTTCTCCTTCCTTACTAAATCTTCTAAAAAATTCCTTACTGTCTCAGAATAATTTATTCCTAACCTTTCTAAATCTTCCTTTAACTTCCTACTTATTCTTATAGAGATAATTTCGCTCATACTATAATACATAATGTAAACATATAAAGTTTACTTAAATAAAAACAAGCAAATCCTACATAGTTTTTTACATAAATGAAAGCCTCGCCCTTTAGGGCGGGGATGAATAGATTTAAATAATTATTTTATAAAAATTCTTGGGAAATTCAGTGACACTACTCTTAAACTCGATAGAGGATTTATGCGACTTAGGAAGGAACATTCAGTATCGCAATTATTTTTGTTATATGAAGGATTCTTATTAGAATCCAGATTTTGGGCTGGCAACCCTTTATATGAAGGCTCCTTATACTCTAATTGATCTTAGAATTCCTCATAAACGTCTATAAATCTCTTGTACCATTCCTCATAAATTTTTGGAGTGACTATATGAAGCTCGAACGGGTCGGTAAATCCCAATCTTGCGTGAATTTTTACTGCAATTTCCGCTCTTTTCCATACATCGTTTGCAAGTTCGGTAATTATTAGAACATCAATATCACTATCTATTCTATGATTGCCTCTAGCAATTGATCCAAAAAGAATTACTCTGCAATTCTTATCAATCTCATTTACGCATATCTTCTTTATTTCCTTAACATAATCTCTTGCATGAGTTAAAATTTCCTTTCTTTTACTCCAATAATCTGAGCTCATTTAAAATCACTTTAACTACATTATATGCTCTCTCAACAACAGACTTATCTACAGAATAAGGAAAGTATTTAGATGTTATATATGATTCTCTAATTACCGCTAGCGTGATTGTTTCCTCATTTCTGATTTTTCTTAAATTGACATTTTTGCTTAACTCTATAACTTCATCTAATAGTCTTAAAACATCATGAGTCTTTTCGAAACTTCCCTTAAATTGAAATAAGATATACTTAAGAGCAAGTTGCAATGACTGTTCAAGATGAAACATTGCTAAATTATATTTTTCGTTTTTAATATCAATCTCTGCTTCTGCTAAAAAATCTAAAGAATTTCTCTTTAAATGTTCTGCCATATAATATAATTACGCATATATTGTAGTAAATCTAGCATTTGTGAATACTGAAATTAAACTTAATATCATTATTAGCATTGCTAAATACCCACTTAACAAACCTAATATTGCTAATGGAATTCCTATTGCATTATAAGATAACGCTACAATGACATTTATCGGTGCAGCTTTACTTAACCTACTTCTCCTTTTTATCATCGTAAGCAAGGAATTAAAATTATTGCCTATTAGTATGATGTCTGCTACATTTTTAGATATATCTATAGCATTGCCCATAGCAACCGATATGTCAGAAAGTGCCAAACTTAAGCTATCATTAACCCCGTCTCCAATCATCATTACATTCCCGTTTAATTTCCTTTTAATAACCTTCACTATTTTTTCCTTATCTTGTGGCAATAGACTGCCATAATATTCCTCTATACCAACTTTTTCTGCAATTGCTTTAACTATATTTTCCTTGTCTCCACTAAGAATTATTGGCTTTATTCCGAGTTTTTTAATTTCTTTCACAAACTTTTCAGAATCACTTCTAAGGTCATCCTTAATTTCAAATCCGCCTTTTATTCTTCCGTTGACACAAACTATTATGTTTATGTCCTCATTATGTTTTATATCTTCTCTTCCGTTGCAATCTATGATTTCTCTTCTTCCAACAAATACTTCGTTTCCTTCCACCTCTCCTATTACACCCTTTCCAACAATTTCTCTAAAATTTTTTACTTCCAAAAATCTAAGATTCATTCTTTCAGCGTAGTGTACTATAGCTTTTGCTATAGGATGAGAAGAGAATCTCTCGATAGATGCCGCATAAACTAAAGCTTTAATATCACCATAGAACCTCTTTACTGTCGGGACACCAAAAGTAAGAGTTCCAGTCTTATCTAAAATCATCGCTTTTATATTACTGAATTTTTCTAAAATGTTAATGTTTTTTACAAGAATTCCACGATTTATATACTTTTCATATAATGAAAGACCAACTGAAGGATAAGAGAAACCGATTGCACAAGGATAACCTATAACCATAACTAATAACGCATTCACTAATCCATATTCCCATGAACCTATGATTAACCAGCCTAAAAATGTTGAAAAAGAAATTACCAAAACAAGAGGAACCCATATTTTATCTATGATCTTATCAAAAAATGTTAACATTCTGGATTTTTCTTGTTTAACGTTGTTTACTAAGCCTAGAATTCTAGTTAGGTAGCTACTAGAGTAGTCTTGAGATATTTTGACCGTTAAATATCCATTACCGTTAGTAGAACCCCCTATCACAGTATCTCCAGATCTTTTAATTACTGGCTCAGATTCTCCGGTTATTATAGCCTCAGATATTTCAGATTCTCCATCTATTACTACTCCATCTAATGGTATCTTCTCACCAGGCTTAATAATAATTATATCTCCTTGTTTAAGTTGGGTTATAGGAATAACACGGCCATCAATTAAATGGGCTACTGGCGGTCTAAGATCTATAATTTTGGACAAAGCTTTTTCTACTTTATATCTTAATATAGCACCCATCCATCCTGATGTTAAATGCAAAGAGGTAAGTAAAGCAGAGATGAAAAGGAATTCCCTGAGATTAGGATATAGAATACCTAGGAGACCCAAAATGTATGCAGATATTCCAGATATTCCATATAAAACATGTTCATTCAAAATTCCTTTCCTTAATGCATTTAAAGCACCCTCATGAATAGGTGATGCAATATATGCTAAATTAAACGTTACAATTAGTATATTAATATAAAACGTATAGAAAGGTAATATGTATATTGGTATCATCATAGGTAAAGTTAGTATAAATGAGAATGTTGTTAACAACCAGCTTATTAAAGCTCTTCTCCTAGAATCTTTTAATACAGTCAATGAGTCGAAAGTTTTATCAAAAACATAATAATCTAATTTTTCTATTTCTTTCTTTATTAATTCTTCATTAACTAAGGATTTATCATGTTTGATTATAGCCTCTCCTGATTCCATAAAAACTTTGACGGATTCTACACCGTTGATCTTACTTAGCCCTTTCTCTATTGTTGAAGCACAAAAACTACAGGCCATCCCTCCCA
This sequence comes from crenarchaeote SCGC AAA261-N23, assembly GCA_000375685.1. Taxonomy (GTDB): domain Archaea; phylum Thermoproteota; class Thermoprotei; order Gearchaeales; family Gearchaeaceae; genus AAA261-N23. The sequence continues at coordinate 14,099 of AQVQ01000014.1, read as the reverse complement.
CATAAAACCTAGTTACTTTTATCTCCTTACTTTGATTCATATATGTTAGTTAATTAGAAAAGTATATATACTATAAAGTTTATAGTTAGTAACATGCTTAAGACTAATAAAGCTACAAAAGAAGTATGCCCGCTGATTGGAACTATAAACATCATTTCAAGAAAATGGTTTCTTCTAACTTTAAATGTAATAGGAATTGAAGAAAAGATTGGTTTTAATGGTATATTAAAAAGAATTAATGGAATTAGTCCTAAAGCTTTATCTGATATATTAAAACAAGTGGAAAGCATGGGACTGGTCAAAAAAGTTATAATTAATTCTTCACCTCCTAGAGTTGAGTATTCGTTAACAGTTGAAGGTAAAAGATTAAGGAAAGCTGTAATACCATTGCTTAGATGGGCAGCAGATTACACTGGCCACTATGATTGCCCTATACTTAGTTCAGCTGACCACCTCTCCCGTCCTTAAGAGCAAGACTTTCAATTCTAATAAAGTTAGTAAATAAGGATTAAGCTAGCTATTTATAAGAAAGTCTTGCTAATAACTAAATATGAAAAGATTGATGATAGAAATCAAAGGTATGGAATGTGAGGGTTGTGCAATTAATGTGAAGAATAGTTTAAAGAAAATCAAGGGTATTTTAAATATAGAAGTTAATCTTAATGAGGGTCTAGCATATATTGAGATAAATGATAAGATTAATTTAAATAAAATAGAAAGAGAAATAAGGGAGAAAATTAACAATACAGGTTATGTAACTGGACAGATAAGGGAATTAGAAGAATAAAAATAGTTAAATAAAATCAAAATTTCTCATTTTTGTTATTTGAAATATAGCAAATATTTAATTAAAAATTAAATTTTAACTGTTTCCAAATTCCTCTTTCCTCCATCCAGTTATACCTTGTTCCTTTATAGAAAGTTCAGCGATTTCCAATTTATCATGTATACGGAGTGGTAGATTTAAGATGAACTGTGATATTTTATTTTTCTGTTATACTTAATCGATTCATTGCAAAGTTTAAAAGCGGAGAAAGAAATCTTCCTGACAATCTTACCGCCCTTTCCAGGGCGGGGTTCTCTCAAAGTGGATCATAGGTTTGCCAATTACGAACAGCTTCTTGTTCTTCATAAAGTTACCAGATTCGTTATACAGTGCCTAGCCACATGAAGAATAAGGTATTAATAATTTAATAAACTCTTTGGTTTTAATATATTTCGTGGTAAGTCGGTACTATGATTGGCTAAGACAGGCAGAAAGAAATCTTAAGTCTGCGGAAATCAACTTCCAAAATGAGCTTTATGAGGAAGTTTGTTATGAGGCTCAACAAGTTGCTGAAAAATCTGTTAAAGCTTTGTTAAGCTATTTTCATAAGGAGATGAGAGGTCACTCTGTTACTTTCCTTTTACAGTCTTTATCTATTTCAGTTCCTGCTGAGATACTAAAATGCGCTCAAGAACTTGATAAACATGATATCCCTTCACGCTATCCCGACGTTTATGATGAAGGAGCACCAGCCGACTATTATAATAAAGATGATGCTATATCTTGTTTGGAATGCGGTAGGAGAATTCTAACATGGGTGAAAGAAATTGTCGGAAAATCTGTGTGACATATACTCTAAGTTTAATCCCAAACTTGTCATTCTTTTCGGCTCCTATGCTAGAGGAGATTATACCAATCAAAGTGATGTTGATGTTTTAGTAGTATCTGACGTTTTTCCTCTTGATCCTAGGGAAGGTTTTGCAATGGTTTATAATTTACAATTACCTAAAGTTATGCCTGTAGCAATGAATACTCAAGTTTTTCTTAAAAAGTTAGAAGAAGGTTCTACATTTATATTAGAAATTATAGAGGATGGAAAAATATTATGCGGAGATAAGGAATTCATGAAGAAAGTTATTGAAAAATATAAGGAGATAAGAAAAAATTTAATAGAAAAGGGAGAATATGGGAATACGTAGCAAACTTAGAAACTGACTCCTAACCGCATTAAAAGGGAGGCTTTCAATTTATGTAATTGTTAATAATTTCAGTTAAATCATAAAGTTTCTATCATTTATCCTCTTAATACTATCAACTGATCCGCTTACTGCACTAAAAGGGCGAGGCTTTTATTTTTGTAAACTCTTTTTTGCTCTTTCTTCGGTATTTATAGTGAGATTAACCTCGATGTATTTAAACTAGCATCATCTTCACATGAAAAGAGCAAGAGTTTATTTCTTGAATAACTGGATTTCTCTCAGCTAAAATTAAGATTATTCTTTATATTGCAAAAATAGGGATATTAAATATATGATAAAATTTTTACATAGATAAATACATACAAAAAATTATAAAATGAATCATTAATTGATTAATCCGTTTTTGAATTATTCTTTTAGGAATATTAAAATAAGAGCGTTTATTAATGCCTGTAGATTAATCACAGAAAATATGCTTAAAAATCAAAATTTAAATAACATTTATTTTAAGTCTTTGTCGAGAGCTGATTCTCCTGTTAATTTAAAGGCTTGTATTGTAGGGTTTGGAAACGTCGGAAAATCTTTTGCCAAAATATTGATTGATAAAAGAGATGAGCTAGAAAGTATTGGAATTAAATTAGATGTAATTTGTATAGCGACTAAAAGTTCAAAGGTTTATAATGAAAATGGAATCGATATTTCAAAGGCAATTCATTCTTTGAAAGGTGTAGGAAAAGAGTTCGATGATCTGTTTAGTGTTTTAAGGGAGAAAGAATTCGACTATTTGTTTGACTTTTCTACCTCTAACTATATCGATGGAGAACCTGGATATTCAATAATAAAAGAAGCTTTGAACAACGGGATAAATGTAATAACAACAAATAAGGCTCCACTTGCACTTCATTTCAAAGAATTGGTCAATTTGGCTAAAAGCAAAAAGGTAAAGTTTAGGTATCAGGCTACTGTTATGAGTGGAACTCCTTCAATAAATTTGAAGGAAGTTCTTCCATTATGCAAAGTTACAAGAATAAGAGGAATTCTAAATGGAACAACAAACTTCATTCTGAGCAAAATGGAAGAAGGTCTTAGTTTTGATGAAGCATTAAATCAAGCCAAATTTTTAGGATATGTAGAAAAGGATCCCGGTATTGACATAAGCGGGTTAGATGCGGCCGCGAAATTAACAATCCTTATGAATACATATTTTGAAAGCGAAATTACAATCGATAAAATAAAAATAAAGGGAATAGATGGTATAACCAGTGAAAGAATCATAGAAGCGAAAAAGAAAAATAGGAAAATTAAGTTGATTGCTGATTCTTCAGATCTCAGTGTTTCGCCGGTTGAAGTTGATGAAAAGGATGTTCTTTATTTTGTCAATGGAGTAGATAATTGTTTAGAATTGAAGACAGATTTTGGAAAAGTTTCTATTATTGGCAAAGGGGCGGGCCCTGTAAGTGCTGCATATGGTGCATTTTCTGATTTCATAATTGCACAGAGGGAAATTTATTGAGAGCTAAAAATATGGAATAAAAAATTAATAAGTCATGAATAATTTTAAATAATCACTATATTGCTAATTTTTAAAGTATATATTTTTGACAAGCAATTTTTATTTTTTATCATTGAATCTTGTAAAAATTTTATTTAAAGTATTTAAGAAACAATTTTAATAAAATAGCGTGGTAACAAAGGAAGAAATCAAAATTCTTTTGGATCGATCTAAAAAATTTCTGGATTTGGCAAAGTATAGCATTGAGAAGGGTGACTATGATTTGGCAGCTTTCAACTTAGAACAAGCATTGCAATTATATTTAAAAGCTGAAATTTTAAAAAACGGTGCTAGATTTCCTCATAGTCATGATTTGATTGAATTGCTAGAATTTTTGTTGAAAATCACAAAAAATGAAACAATTCAAAATATATTATCTGAATACTCTGTCGAATTAGGAAGTTTAACAGATGCATATATATAATGGCAAGGTATTTCATAAGGAAATATACAAAAGATGAAGCTGAAAAATTATTAAGAACCGTTGAAGAAATAATTAATAAAATTGAACGAAGTCAAGGAAGCATTAAGAAGGAGAGAGATCTTCGATAATTTAGGTGAGTATTTAGTAAAAATCAAAGAATTAATAAAACAAATCGATGAAAATGCAAGGGTGTTTCTTTTTGGCTCAGTAGCTAAGGGAAATTGGACTTATTCAAGTGATATTGATATTTTAATAGTTACGGAAAAGAAAACTAGCTTTGTTCTTTCTGAATTGTTTAAAAAAGGCTTCTCAGAACCATTCGAATTCCATGTCATAGATGATAAATGGCTTGAATGGTATGCTTGGTATAATGAAGGAAGCCTAATTGAGCTATAACTGCTCCAAAATTAAAACTCAACATTCAAGACAATGCAAAGTAAAAAATAGGATACAATTAAAAAATTATAAAAAAATTAAATTTTTATTCAACAATTATGTAGCCTTCCATGTATCCAAATAAGCCCATTCCTGAACCACAAGGGGTTATGCACGTATATACATATGTTCCGGGTTTAGTGAAGGTATAGTTGAATATTACTATAGTGGATGGCGGAAGGGGAATACTTATATTTAGTTGTACAATATCAAATGTATGGCTTGCTGGGAAATTAACCAACTGCATACCTGGGGTATAAGTAGTTGCAACTTGACCGCTTTCTGTATCGTTAATTACAGTAAAAGGCACTGTTACCTTTGCAGTAACATTATATATCGCCGTATCAAGATTTATTATAATAAATTTAATTGGAACATTTGAAGGAACAACAACTGTATTGTTATTGAAACCTGGAGGCGTATTATTTGTTGCATGTGTTGGAAGAGTCCCATTGAAATTGCTAGCTAATACGAATGCATCATATCCTGCTCCACCGTAATCAGGAATAACGTAAAGTGTTACCGTTGTTGTTTCTTTTTTGCTTATAGCTTGTGTGCGTTGGGAATTAAAATTGTAATAAACAATAGTCGCGCCTAGGGCTATCATAACGATTATTAATGCTATAATTACATAATTTTTTAATTTTCCCATATTTCTACGTTTCTCTGTCATCGATATATACATAAGAGCATGGAACTTATAAATTTTATGTAAGAGTTTGATGATAAACATATTTTTAATGATATTAAAATATAATTACTAATTTAATAATTAATATAAGTTTATTTTCTGAAATATCTGTTTAAATTTATATTAATTTATATACATATCCGATTTTAATTAACTTTGATAATACGGCTGTCTTTATTTTCCATTCCTAATGATTTAATTAAAAGCAATAAAAAAAGTTTCACATAGTACTTTAAAAGGTTTGCTAGTCTTGAAAGGACAAGGTTTGTCGTTTTATATTAAAAACTGCTTAAAGCATTAAAAATAAAAGTTTATATGTTGTTAAATTCTAAGGTGAAAGCTTACAAAATAAGGGTTTTCGGTAGAGTACAAAGAGTAGGATATAGAAGGTATACTTTAGATTTAGCACAGGAATTGAACTTATCAGGATACTCTAAAAATTTACCCGATGGTTCTTTAGAAGTTTTAATTCAGGGAGAAGAAAATAAAATAAATAAGTTTATAGAAGAGATGAAGAATCCACCCCCGCCAGTTAAAATCATAGAATTTAAAGTAGAAGAAGTAAACTTTAATCCGGCGATTAAAGAATTCAAGATAATCTATGGTAAGATAGCTGAAGAACTTCAAGAGGGATTTGGAGCAATGCAAGCAATATTCATGGATTATTGGAAAGAGTTCAGAGATTATAGGCAAGAATTTAGAGATTTCCGAAATGAATTTAGAGATTACAGACAAGAGTTCAAAGATTTTAGAAATGAATTTAGAGAATTTGCAAAAAGAACAGATGAAAACTTCAGAATCCTTTTTGAACAGAATAACGAAATACTAAAGAAGTTAACTACGATTTTAGAAATTTTGGTAAAAGAAACCAATGAAACAAGACTCATGTTGAATGAAAGCTTAAGATTGATAAAAGAAGTATTGGAAAAGATAAAAGCTTAATTCTTCTGAATTCCTCCAAGTCCTAAAGGACGAGGTATCTCATTGATTTGGAGTTACATTTATCATTTAAGAAGCGGTGATAGACTAAGAAATCCTCATTAAATTCATTATAGCTTGCATATCAGGACCCAACCTTTTCTCTTTTAATAGTATAAACATATCTTAAAGCTTCTAAATAGCTCTTCTAGAAAGCAAGGATGGAGCTTGTTAGAGCGATATTTATCTAAAGTGCTCTTATCGCATTTGCCCTCCCAACCATCGAGAGATCTTGTGAAATTATCATTTACTGAAGAGCAAAACTTCAAATAGTTGTAAGTACCTTTAACTTTTTATAAAAAGAAAATACGTGGAAATTAATATCCTTATTCTAATGCGCTTAAAACTGCATCCAAGAATCTATTCTCAGGCTGAGCTCCTAGCATTTGGATCTTTTCATTTATAACGATTTTTGGAACAGCTTCAACTTCATATTTTATTGCTTCTTCTTCAATTTCTCCTGCATCTATTATCTCGCTAATTACATACTCGTTTTCAATAGCAAAACTGTTGGAAGTTCTTGCTGCAAAAGGACAATAAGGACATGATAAAGTTATAAGAACCTTTATATTTACAGGTTGTTTAATTTTTGAAAGTATATCCTTTGATCTTTTACTCAACTTGGTTTCATTTCTAGATAAATTTCTAATCGTTTCTATAAATATAGGAAATTCATAACCTCCAGGTATTCCAATATATCTTATGTTCCTCTTTGAACCTTTTTCTAAAATTATTGTAGGCGCATACTTCACTCCATAAGTTTTTGCTTCTTCATCATAAACATTATAGTATTCAACTTTTACTTTGCTTACATTTTTGGAAATCAAATCCAAGATTACCTTCAAGTCATTACAATAATGACATTTTGAAGTATCGTCAAGAAAAGTTACTAGCTTTACCTCGTCTTTCATATCTGAAAGGTTTTTTATAACAAAATCTTTAATCTCTGTAAGTTCGTCTTCATGGGTATGCATATGTGCCATAGGTTAATTTTCTTTAACAATTAATAAAAATCTAAACTAATACAAGGCTAAATTTGCTATTCGATAGCTAGATGATTGGTAAAAATATTTTGTTTAATTCTTAAATATATCTTCATATACAGATAAAGATTTATCAATGCAAAATTAAAATTAATATGTGTTTGAAGACTTATTATCTAAATTTCATGAGCTTATACAAAACAAAGAGAAATTTGTTATGGCAACAGTTGTTTATACCAAAGGTATGACGTCTTCTAAAGCTGGCTATAAGGCATTGATAACCAATGATGGAAAAGTTTACGGATGGATAGGTGGAGCTTGTATTGAAGAAAGCATAAAAGAATTAGCAATTGAGTGTATAAAGAAAGGAATTACAAGGATGATAAAAATTCAACCTGTAGGTGAAGAGATATATGAAGAAGGGGTTGAAGTTATAAGCAATGCATGTGTAAGCAGCGGAACAATATACGTGTATTTGGAACCTTACAACGTTAAGGCAAGTTTGATAATTGTCGGAGATACCCCTGTAGCAAATTTTCTTATTAAATTAGCAAATCTTTTCGATTTCCAAACAATACATGTAGGAAAAGAGGCCAATGAAGAAGCATATGAAAATGTGAACTATAATGACATTGATAAGTTTACTATACCTGACGAAGCCTTCATTGTTATAGCTACAAGCATGAGTAGCTCAAATATAGCTGAAGAGAAACTTATTGAATTTTTCCTGAAGAAACATGTATCTTACATTGGAATAGTAGCGAGCAAAAGAAGAGCTTCGGCTTTGAAAAATCTTTTAATTAAAAAGGGTTATAGCAAGGAATTGGTCTCAAAAATAAGGTCTCCTGCTGGTATTTCATTGGGAAGTTCTTTAAATTACAAGGAAATTGCATTAAGCATAATAACAGAGATCATAGGAATAAAGAAAGGAGGAAATTTCATGCCTATTGAAGAGCTAGAAGAGATGAGAAATGAAGAAAACTTTATTGATCCTGTTTGCGGTATGGTAGTTAGTAAAGATACATACAAGTTAATCTATGGAAACGTGGAATATAGATTTTGCAGTAAGGTTTGCTTAGAAAAATTCATGCTAACGCCTCTTAAATTTTTGAATCAAGTAAAATAAAAATTATTTAATTATTCCTTTATCCTTTAATATTCTGTGTATTTTCCAAGGATACAATGGCATATCAATATGCTTAACACCTAAATGAGCTAAGGCATCAACTACTGCGTTTACAAATGCAGCAGGAGAGCCTACAGTTGCAGATTCTCCTACTCCCTTGGCTCCGAATGGATGATGAGGCGAAGGAGTAACCGTTTCATCTGTGATCCATTTAGGTGTCTCTACAGCGGTTGGAATTGTATAATCATTGAAGTTTCCAGTTAAGTTATTTCCGTTTTCATCGTAGATTATTTGCTCAAGAAAAGCTGTTCCAAATCCCATTGCTAATGCTCCATGTATTTGACCTTCAACTATCAAAGGATTAATTCTAACACCGCAGTCATCCACTGCAACAAACTTTCTTACCTTTGCAATGCCTGTTTGCTTATCTATATCAACAACGCAAATATAGCTTCCAAACGGGAAAGTCATATTTGGAGGATTATAATATTCAACAGCCTCAAGACCGGCTTCAAGTCCAGGAGGAGGATTAGTATATGCAGCGAAAGCAATTTCGTCTATGGTTTTAAATTTACTTGGACTTCCTTTAACGTAGAATCTTCCTCTTTCCCACTCCAAATCTTCCTCTCTTACTTCCAGTAGGTGAGCTGCAATTTTTCTTGCCTTCTCTTTTATTTTCCTTGCAGCAACTGCAGCAGCGGCTCCAGCTGTTGGAGTGCTCCTGCTTGCATATGTTCCCAATCCGTAAGGACAAGTATCTGTATCTCCTTCCTCAACAGTAATTTTCTCAATTGGAATTCCTAGCTCATCTGCAATTATTTGTGCAAATGTCGTTTCATGTCCTTGACCCTGAGCCCTTGTCCCAAATCTTGCAATAACAGCGCCAGTTGGATGTATCCTTATCTCACAACTATCAAACATTTTTATACCGAGTATATCGAAAGTATGTGATGGCCCTGCTCCAACAATTTCTACAAAGCTACTTATTCCAAGGCCCCTGTTGTTTCTCTAATAATAAGTGATGTTTTAGGAAATGACATAAGCGCTGTTGGAAGCGGACTAACATGCGAAGATCCTTCAACCTTCAAGGAAGCCTATGAAATTATTAAAAACCTTGACGTACCTGAATCTGCAAAAAAATATATAGAAAAAGGCGTTAAAGGAGAGGTCGAAGAAACACCTAAAAAACTAGCAAATGCGATAAATTACTTGATATTAGATAACATGGAAGTATTAAAAGGATTGAAAAATAAACTTCCTAATTCAAAAATAATAACATCGCAATTAACAGGAGAAAGCAGAGAAGTAGCTAAGAGTATAGCATCAATAGTGAATTCAATAATAGATTACGATATTCCCTTTAAGAAACCTTGTAATTTAATATTAGGAGGAGAACCTTATGTAACAGTTAAAGGTAAAGGAAAGGGTGGAAGAAATAGCGAATTTGCTTTATCTTTTTTAACTACAGCTTCAAGAAAATCCAAGTGGAAACTTTTAGCTTTTGCTACAGATGGAATAGATGGCAATAGCGAATATGCAGGTTGTATAGCAACTAGCGATATGGAAGTTGATAATATTTCCTATTATTTTGAAAACAACGATACTTACTCTTTCTTTGAGAAAATGGGGAAAACTATAAAAACAGGCTATACAGGAACCAACGTTAACAATGTTTATATAATATCTGTTGAATAGGATAAATTTTTTAAATTTCTTAAAAATATGAATCATTAGGACATTGTTTATTTTTTACGTTTTGAACTTTATTTTTCAATTATTATAGTAGAATTATATTAATAATTCCTATATTATAAGATTAATTTGTATTTGTGATAATTTACTTAAGCGTACAAAATACTTGCCCTTACGGGCCGGTTCACTAGTGCAGGACGATGAAAACTATTTTGCTTAGAGAATGAGTTTGCATATGGTTAAAATCTTTTATTTGACAAAGCGAACTATTGTTTATTATGGTTAGCTTTGGAGTAAGTTTGCCTACCTATTGTAGCGATGAATTTGGTCCAGGACCTACTTTAGATCAATTAAGGGAATTTGTTGAAATATGCGAAAAGCTAGGATTTACACATTTTTGGCATGTAGATAGATTAATGGCAAAAGCACCCCCCTTCTTACAATACCTCATGGTATGAACCTTTGATTACACTCGCATCAATTGCTCCATTTATAAAAAAATCAAGAATAGGTACAGCAGTTATAAATGTGGCGTACAGAAATCCTTTGATCTTAGCAAAACAACTAGCTACTTTGGATAGAATATCTAATGGAAAATTAACAATGGTTTTGGAAGGGCATGGTGTAAACCTGAACTAGAAGTTTGTAATATTGGCGAAAAAGATAGGGTTCCAATTTTCAATGAAGCTGTTGAAATAATAAAGTTACTGCTTACCGAAAAGACGGTAACATATGAAGGAAAATATTGGAAGCTGAAAGCTTTTTCTCTTGAGCCAAGACCAATACAAAAGCCAAGGCCGCCAATACTTATTGCAGGAGGCGGAGATGGAATTCATTTCACGGAAGAAAAAACGTATTTAGTAAATGAGAAATTGTTTAGAAGAGTAGCAATGCTTGGAGATGGTTGGATCGCAAGAACAGATACCAGCATTCTAGAGCTAGAAAGTGTTATCAAATTTCTTAAAAGTTATTTGAAAAGCATAGGAAAGGACCCAAACAATTTTATGATAGCACATCAAAACTTCGTTTTTGTTATTGGAAAGAGCGGAACTATGGAAGAAGCAAAAAGAAGGTTAAAAATGCTTTCGCTCAGACCGCCTGAATATCTTCTTTCAAGATATATAATTGGAAGTCCTAAAGAGGTGATAGATAGAATTAAATCTGAGATTAATGCAGGGATCCAACATTTTATTGCTATGCCGATTGGGTTTGACTATGAATTATTGCATTTCTTTTCAGACGAGGTTATGCCAATTTTCAGTAAGTAGTGTATTTATTTTCAAAAACTCATATTACTGCTTATATTCATACATGAAATCTTTTTATATAAAATGAAATCCTTGCAAATTGAAAAACTTCATTCTAAAGAATGGAGGGAAGAGTAATCTTAAATTTTCTGAATGTATTTTTTGTAATTAAAAATAAATATAAATATGCGATTTAATCTTTATGTACCCTGCTCCTTTTGAATATTTTGCACCCAAATCTTTGGATGAAGCGATATCTTTGCTTGAAAAATATAAAGAAGAAGCAAAAGTTATTGCTGGAGGGCAAAGCTTAACCATTCTAATGAAGCTTAGGCTTGCAAGACCTAAGTATTTAATTGATTTGAATAAAATTCCAGGCTTGGAATACATTATTGAAAGTAACGAAGGAATAAAGATAGGTGCTATGACAAGAATGAATGATATAGCTGAAAATGAATTGATAAGAAAAACTTATCCCATTATTCATGATGCGGCAATCAACATTGCAGATCCTTTGGTAAGAAACATGGGAACCATTGGAGGAAACCTTTGTCATGGAGATCCTGGAAACGACATGCCTTCTGTTATGATAGCTTTAAATGCAGTCTACACAGTAAAAGGTACTAGAGGAGAAAGAAAGATTAAAGCTGAAGATTTTTACATCGATACTTTCCAAACAGCATTGGAGCCTGATGAAATTTTAACAGAAGTCTTCGTTGCTAAACCAGAACCAAAAAATGGTTCAGCTTATGAGAAAATTAAGAGAAGGGTAGGAGACTTTGCCGTAGCGGCTGTAGGCGCTTCAATTTCCGTCGATGAAAATTTAAGGATTAAGAAAATAGGTATTGCCCTTACATCTTTAGGACCAAAGGTGCTTAAAGTTGATACATCAGGATTAATAGGAAGCGTAGCTAATGAAGATACCTTTGAAAAAGTTGGAGAGCTATCTTATAAAACGGCTCAACCTTCTAGCGATATTCGTGGTCCTGCAGAATATAAAAGGGATATGGCAAAAGCATTAACTATAAGAGCGTTAAGATTATCATTAAATAGAATATTAGGGAAGTAAAATGCCAAAGCACCATATTTCTCTAGTTGTTAACGGAAAGAAAGTTGAAGCTGATGTTGAACCAAGAATGCTTCTTGTTCATTTCATAAGGGATGTTCTTGGATTAACAGGAACACATGTTGGATGTGATACTACAAACTGTGGCGCTTGCACTGTAATACTTGATGGAAAAGCTGTCAAATCATGTAGTTTATTCGCTGTACAAGCAGATGGAAAAGAATTGTTGACAATTGAAGGTTTAGCTAAGGATGGTCAACTTCATCCTATTCAACAAGCTTTTTGGGAAAAGCATGGATTGCAATGTGGTTATTGCACGCCTGGAATGATAATGACTTCCTATTGGTTTTTAAGAAAGAATCCAAATCCAACAGAGGAGGAAATAAGAAATGCAATCTCAGGAAACCTTTGCAGATGCACTGGTTATGTAAAGATAGTTGAAGCAATACAATATGCAGCTAAACTTATGCAATCTAAAGAGTTGAAAAAGTGAGCATGCAAAAAGTTATTCATGGAATAGGGCATTCTGTGAAGAGAAAGGAAGATCCTAGGTTTATCACAGGAAATGGAAGATACTTGGATGACATCAAGTTGCCAGGAATGCTTTACTTAGCTTTCGCAAGAAGTCCTTATGCACATGCAAAGATAAAGTCGATAAACGTTGAAAAAGCAAAAGCCATGCCTGGAGTTGTAGCTGTGATAACAGGAAAAGATTTACAACCCCTAAACTTAGCATGGATGCCAACATTAGCAAACGATAAGCAAATGGTTTTACCTATAGATAAGGTTGTCTATCAATCTCAGGAAGTTGCTGCAGTTGTTGCTGAGGATCCTTATTTAGCTAAAGATGCAGCTGAAGCAATAGAAGTTGAATATGAACCTTTACCTGCTATAACAGATCCTAGAAAGGCCTTGGAAAAGGGAGCGCCAATAATTAGAGAGGATAAAGGAACAAATCATGTATTGCACTGGGAGGCAGGGAATAAAGAGGAAGTTGAAAAGATATTCAAAGAAGCAGATATTGTAATAAAGCAGGAATTCTATTACCCAAGAATACATGTATCATACATGGAACCATGCGGAGTTATAGCACATTATGATAAGATTACAGGTAAATTAACGATTTATATGACCACTCAAGCACCCCATCCAGTAAGAACTGTTGTGTCATTAATTACAGGAATACCTGAAAATAACATAAGAATCATTTCTCCCGATATTGGAGGAGGCTTTGGAGGAAAAGTCTATGTATATCCTCCATATGTTGTAGCTGCTGTTGCATCTGTATTGACTGGAAGACCTGTAAAATATGTTTTTAGCAGATCTGAAGATATTCAAACAACAGCCTTTGCAAGAGACTTTTATATAACAGGCGAATTAGCTGCAAAAAAGGATGGAAAGGTTTTGGCAATAAGGGTTAAAGTGATAGCAGATCATGGAGCTTTCCAAGGAGATGCTAATCCTTCAAAGTTTCCATACGGGCTCTTTACAATAGTCACAGGCGCTTACGATTTCAAAGCTGCTTTTGTGGAAATAGATGGTGCTTATACAAATAAACCGCCAGGCGGCATAGCATATAGGTGCTCATTTAGGGTTACCGAGGCTGCATATACAATTGAAAGACTTATGGATATTCTTGCTCATGAACTTAAAATGGATCCTGCTGAACTTAGATTAAAGAACTTTATTCCAAGCAATAAGTTTCCTTATAGATCTGCATTAGGCTGGGAATATGATAGTGGAAACTATGAAGCTGCTTTAAGAAAGGCCATGGAATTGATTAACTATGAAGAATTGAGAAAGGAGCAGGAAGAAAAAAGAAAGAAAGGAGAACTTATGGGAATAGGAATAAGTAGCTTTGTAGAAATTGTTGGAGCAGGGCCATCACATACTTTCGATATACTCGGTATAAAAATGTTTGATAGTTGTGAGATAAGGAT
>AQVQ01000013.1 GCA_000375685.1 crenarchaeote SCGC AAA261-N23 | reverse complement strand
TTTATTTAAACTAAGCTCTTACAGAAGCTTAATGAATAAAAAATCGAAAACAATTTGCTCATTAGTTTATCAACAAAAGAAGACTTTTAGATCCTCGGCCTTTTATGGAAAAGGTTGATAAGCTTAAATTCAAAACTATTCAATTAAGATGGATAAATTAAAAATGCTTTCATTGTTCTTTTTTGTTCTAATTTTATTAACCTTTGCGTATATTCTTAGTGGACTTTTTATACCTTTCAAAGTTCAAAATGAAGCTTTTTCACTGCTCTCTATAGAACTCGTATTGTTTGCATTTGTCCAGGCAATGTACGAAATTAAAGTCAAAAACGCTTTACTTTATTTTCTTATTTCGTATCTTTTAGGATTTATCTTTGAAATCTTAGGAACAAACTTTGGCTTCCCTTTTGGAAAATATTCCTATTCTGAACTTTTAGGACCTAAAATTCTCGGTGTCCCAATAGCTGTACCATTTGTATGGTTTTTTATAACCTATTTATGCTTTAGTATAACAAAACGAACGAATAACAAATTCATAGGATTTCTGATCGCTTCACTAGGCGCAATGAATTGGGATATTTTCATAGATCCGATGTTTGTAAGCTATGGATACTGGTCATGGTCATCGGACTATTTTCCATCATTATATGGAGTGCCTATTACAAATTTTCTAGGCTGGTATTTAGTTTCCTTTATAATTCTTTACTTTTTTTACATAGCAACAAAGAAGAATTTGACAAGTACAAGAGATAATAGGAAACTTTCTTACTTTATTTATTTAACACTTATAACTGATGGAATTTTAGCCAACTTTAAACTAAACCATTTTTTCGTAATGTATTTTGGAATAATTTTAGGTGCTATTTTCCTAGCCTTCTCATTCTACGTATCAAAGTTTAAGAATATATAATTTTTATGAATGTATTAAAATGATATTATGAGCATATCTAAGGTTTCAGATAAAGTATATGTTATAGATACTAAAGCTTTTGGATACGAAAAATGCGTAGCTTCTTACTTGATTAAAGGAGGGAAATATGCTTTAATAGATGTAGGATATGCAAATACTTATGGCAACATTCTCGAGGCTTTAAACCAAGTAAATGTAAATTTCGATGATATTAAATATATAATTCCTACGCATGTTCATTTGGATCATTCAGGTGCTACTGGCCATTTAGCTGAACGTATGAAAAACGCAACCATAGTTGCCCACGAAAAAGCTGCTAAACATTTAATTGATCCAACAAGATTGGTAGAGAGTTCAATACAAGTCTTTGGAGAGTATGAAGTATATAATAGGATGGGTTTGCCACTACCTGTTGAAAAGGAAAGGATTGAAATTGTTAAAGATGAATTAGAATTAAGTCTAGGAGGAATAACACTTAGATGCGTCTATTCACCAGGACATGCTCCGCATCAAATCTCAGTCTACATAGATGAACTTGACTATTTGGTTACCGCTGACACTGTTGGCATCATATATCCTTTTTTAAACGTAATGATACCGACAACACCTCCACCTAGCTTTAACGCAGAACAAGCTATAGAGACTTTAAAAAAGCTATCAAGCTTTGATCCAAAAGTACTTTTAATGCCACACTTTGGTATAAGCATGGATTACAAGTATGTGTTTGAAGAAACAAAAAGAAAAATAAACAGCTACATCGAAGAGGTAAGAAAAATGAAAAATGAAAATTTATCCTACGATGAAATGCTCAGTCAGCTTATTAAGAAAGTTGCAAATGAAGCAAATATGAAGGAAGAGGAAATGCATCCCTACGTCATACATTCCTTAAGAGTAACATTATCTGGAATTATAACATATTTATCAAAAAAATAAAAAATTAAATTTACTTTTTAATTCTTCTTATCAATATTACAAATGCTACTATAACTGCTACCGCAATTACCGCTGCAATGATATAATATGCGATGTTTATGGATGTTTGCTGAACTGTTCCTTGCTGTGTTGCAGTAACTTCTCCATTGCTTGAGACACTAACAATATAGCTAGGCTGGGTTGAAACGTTTGCACCAGCTATACCTACAGTAGGATCGTGCATCAATGTTCCATTGTCAAAGTAAGGATATTGAATGAAAACTGAAACATGCCTTCCTTCAAGTATGAAATAGCCTTTTACTGAAACAATGGAGTTTGTTCCATTAGCATACAAAACTGTTGCATAAGGTACGAATCTGAAGAAACCTGCTATAGTTGCATTGCTCGATTTAACTATTAAGGTTGGTTCATCCTCATCATACACTTTCTGGCTTGATATTTCAGTGTCATTCAACATGGGTTTGCCAAGTTCGAAACCTTTAGTTTGATTTGTATAGACAACGGAGTTCTCGTTTTCGAACTCATCTTCACCTCCAGATTTTGCTAATTCATTAAACTCCTCAGATTCATTTTTCTGAACTACTGGATTGCTAAAGTGGGATATTAAAATTAAACTTGGCTTAATTTTTTTCAATGTGCTAAATACATATCCTTCGATGCTTGTATTGTTAACGAACTTCGCTTGAATGGCGTAAAGATTCCAATCCCAATGTTTAATTATTATATTACTCTTTAATTCAGCATTCGTTACTTTGAATGTTTGATTACCGCTTTTATAAGTAACTGTTGTAAAGAACAACTCATTTGTAATTGAAATATTTCCTTCAGCGAATCTAAACCTTTTATCGTTAACTTCAGACAATTTGAAAGTAAACTGGATACCTACAACTTGACCATTGCTTAAAGTTATGTTCTTAGGACCTATGAACGACCAGTTTGCAGAATCAAATGAGAAGTAAAATGGATGCCTAATTACTGATGCTACATGATTTATAGCGTTGTTTATCTCATTGAGTATTCTATTTAGTGAGAAAATTAAGTTCCTAATTCCTGATTCTACCTGATTGACAATCTTTATTGCTTTGTAAACATCGGTTGCATTTTTAAGAGATAAAACTTGATTTATTATATCAGAGATAATGCTAGTAAGATTATCTTTGAATACATTAGGTAATTTGTTAATTTGTGAACTTATATTTTGAATTGTTGAAAGAAATTCTTGAATATTTTCTTTATTCAATGTACCATTCATATTAACAAGGTTCAATCCTTCTAATTCATGAAGGTGTTCAATCATTTCGTTAAGCAAATCTTTAATATGCACACCAGTTGTATTATCAAGGACCTTTTCTATAAAATCTTTAACATTTTCCTCTTCATTAACGAGCTTATGAGTAAATGCTACGCTACCAAATAGCCATATCTCAGCTAAACCGTTGTATTTGAAAACATATACAGTGTCATTCTTATTATTGTACCACCATATGAACATGGGCTTTGTTCCGTTTGCAGGAATAACAACGGTAATGATGCCATTGGTAAATTTTATTATTCCATCCTTGCTTGTAGTTGTCTGAGCGTTGACATGATGTAGTGCAGAAGTTACCATTGCAGATAATATTATCGATGCTATTGCTATGCCAATTAATACTTTAGATTTTGTTTCCATAAAAGAAAACAACTTTTTATTTAATTTAATAATACAGTTTTGAAAACTTGTTCAAAAATTTTTATATTAGAACAAATTGAGGATTTTTAATATCCTTCCATTTAACAGCCATTACTACTTGAGAACTATCAAAACTGCCAGTTATAAACGGAAACAACTTGAAATTATAGGAGATCGCTCTTCCAAATTCATATACTTCTTCATAAGTAGGTGAATAAGCTAAAGCCTTTTTCATAAGTTCACCATGTTCCTCATATATTGGAAGTTCTTTTCCAAGTCTAACAAGCATTCTTGGAGCAAGACCTGTAACTGAATAGCCTTTAATTTCAAAGAAATCTGGATTAGAATTCAATACTATTTTCCTGTATTCCTCCGGTTTGAACATATTAAGGTATTTGACAGCAGTTATTCTTATCACTGTTCTACATGGTAATTTTGAAAGTAAAGATAATGTTTCATTGAGTCTTTCCCAGTGTTTAGTCGTCGAAGGTATATAAGGATATAAACTGGAAGTAACCTTTACGTAGGTTTCAGGATCTGGGGCTACTAATGAAACATAAAGTTGCGTTGGAAGATTTCCTTCCTCCAACATTTGTTTAATTCTATCTGGAAATGTTCCATTCGTAACTAAAAAAGTTGAAATACCTCTTTTCCTATAAGCCTCAATTAATCTTCCTATGTAAGGATACATTGTAGGTTCACCGTCATAGGAAATTGCAACATGCTTTGGTCTTCTAGCTTTTTCATGAACTTCTATAATCTCTTCTTTTGTTGTGAAGTATTTATTGAGCACTTCTGAAGCTTCATCTTCGCTCAGCTCTCCTTTTATTATTGAGGTATTTATTTCAAAATTGTTGTTATCTATTTTTATTACAAGCTCAGAATTGTAAAGATCTATAAAGGCTTCCCTAACTTTTGTTCTAGAAATTCCTAATTTATCAGAAATTTCTTGAATTGTTGCCCTTTTATTTTTGCTTAAATATATCAGAGAATTTTTACATATTTCCCAGTTTTCTAAGCTTTTTTCCAGACTTTCTTCCACTATTTTCTCTTGAGTACGAATGAACTCCTCTACAAGTTTTTCTGGATCATCATAACCGCTAAAAACCTTAGGCCTTTCTTCTACATCCCTCCAACAGAAAACACATGCTATATTACAACCTTTATATGATGTTGACTGTATGCAACCAAAACTATCTATTCCATAAACATGTTTATAACAATGTCTTCTACCACCTGTCCTTAAGCTTTGTTCAAACCAATAACATGGTTTATACGCTGCATGTTTAAACTTTCCTATGTAAATCTCCCTGTCTGAAAAGAAAGGCATTCTATTAGTTCTTAATTAATAATGATGTATTTTAAATAAAAAATTTTTTAAAAATTAACTTTAAAAAATCTTATACAAACCTTGCTATTAATGCCATTATTCCTATGATTACACTTGGTATATCGTCGCCGAGTGCATCAGGATCTCCTGCTTCAATAACTGTTGCTGCTAGTAACTTAAAAGCGAGAAATATTATTATTACTGCAAGATATATATTCATGCTTCTTTTCAAATCTTCTACTGTATTTTTATTTCTATACAAATAAAGCATTGAAAACAATAAAATTACAGACAAAGCCAAGGCCACAATTTCATCCATTATAAATATTGGGTGATCCATTTCTGTTGGTATATCTGTGCCAAATACTAAAAAGAGAAATCCTAGAAATATTGCAACAGCTCTTTTCTGCATGAGTTTTACATATATTTTCGATTCGTTGTCTTCTTGTGTCATACCAGCATAAAATGGGGTCTCTATTTATATTTTAGGTATACCAAAAATTTGGAAACCGATTATTCTGCTGATTCTAGAATCGTTTCTAAATTGAATGATTTATTATCTCTATAGATTTTTAT
The DNA here is from genome assembly GCA_000375685.1 of crenarchaeote SCGC AAA261-N23. Taxonomy (GTDB): domain Archaea; phylum Thermoproteota; class Thermoprotei; order Gearchaeales; family Gearchaeaceae; genus AAA261-N23. The sequence goes on along the minus strand of AQVQ01000013.1, from coordinate 20,682 downwards.
GGAAATCCTATCGCCAACTCTTGATGTATTTACTATATCTTGCAACTCTTCTATTGTATGAATAGGCTTATCATTTAATGCTATTATAATATCGTTCCTTCTAATTCCAGCTTTATCCGCAGGACTATCTTCAACAACATTTACTACCATAACACCACTTTTTACTGGCAACCCATAATAATCAGATAATTGTGGAGTTATTGTAGCACCTAAAATTCCCAACCATGGACGTAAAGGTCTCCCGTAGTTTAAAATATCATCTATTACTCTCTTAGCAAGATTTATAGGTATTGCAAAGCCGATGCCCTGCGCAAAAGGAACAATTGCAGTATTTATTCCTATAACTTCGCCTGAACTATTTATTAAAGGTCCACCACTATTTCCTGGATTAATTGCGGCGTCTGTTTGAATAAGACCCATATACAGTCTTTGAGCTTTTATGTGTCTATTTATAGCGCTAATAACACCTACAGTTACTGAAGGCGTTCCTGCTAAACCTAGGGAATTTCCTATTGCAATTGCAAGCTGACCTATTTTAAGCTTATCAGAATTTCCTAGAACAGTGTATGGAAGATCTGATGCATTAATTCTTATTAAAGCTAAATCCGAAGAAACATCAAATCCAACCAATCTTCCTCTAAAGCTCCTTCCATCAACCAATGTTACAAGAAATTCATCCGCTCCTTCAATAACATGGAAATTTGTCAATATTAGCCCATTTTTACTTACTATAAAGCCTGATCCTACGCCTTGAATAGGAAAAACATCAAAAAAGCTTTCAACATATCTAACAGTTCTTATGTTTACTACAGATGGAAGAACTTTTTCAACTGCTTTTACTATAATATCTTCAAAATATGGTTCTATAGGCATAATTTACTTAAGAAATTTCATTATATATTTATAAAAAAGATTTTAGAAAATCAAAAGGCTCAATTTCTTTGAAACTATACTCTATTTCATCGAAATCGCTTTTCAATTTTATCACTTCTCTTTTTATTTCTTCTTTATCATCACCCTTATACACTCTGTAAATTAACTCAGCTATTTTTTCCATTTCGTTCTCCTTCATTCCAATTCTTGTAACTTCGTTTACTCCAAGTCTTATTCCGCAATCTGTAATTATATTTACCTTTTCAAGTTCTCTTGCAAATTCCGAATTTTTTTGGTATTCTTTAGGAGAAAGAAGAACCTGATGGGATTCTGTTATTATTTCTTTTTTACCCTGTACTGGAAGATCGAATTCCAGAAGAGCTTTGCCTAATTTCTTTGAATTTTTTATTATTTGATTTGCATAACTTTCTCCAAATTCACTCATTTCCAGCAATGCCATTGCTAATGCTGCAATTCTGTTGTAATGAGCGTTGTCAACAATGGAGGGATGGATAGTTTTTGTAAACTCGTCTCTGCTATCTGATAAAATTATACCGCCCTGTGGACCAAAAAATGTTTTATGTGTTGATCCAAACATTACTTCTGCTCCTTCTCTCAAAGGATCTTGAAATTGCTTACCAGCAATTAATCCAAGAACATGAGAAGCATCGTAACCAACAACAGCACCTATTTCTTTAGCTACTTTGCTTATTTTTTTAACTGGATGAGGATAAAGGAAAAGACTAGCCCCAAAAATAACAGATTTTGGCCTTACCCTATAGAGCATTTCTACAGTGTCTTCGACTTTAATTTCAAAATCTTCTTTATCGAAAGGAAAATACTCAACATTTATTCCAAGAATTCTAGGCAAGGCCTCCTTTGAAATGCCAGGATATCCTCCATCTTCTGGAGAAAGACACAAAATCGTATCATTTCTTAAATTGTAAGTTACCAAAAAAGTTAAATCAGCTATGTGGCCCGAGATCATTCTTAAGTCAACATATTTTGCATTGAACAATTCTTTAGCAACATCTTTACAAAGTTCTTGGACACCATCGATGTATTCCTTACCCATGTAAAATTTTTCTTCAGAAGTATACCTACTGGCAAAATCGCATGCAAGAAGCAATCTAACTTGAGGACTTAAAATATTTTCAGAGGATATAAGATTTATAGATTTTTCAACCCTTTCTTTTTTGTGCTTTGTTACTAGGTCAATTAACTTGGATACTTTTTCTGACATTTATTTTTATATCAGAAATAATTCATATTTAATTTATGATATCAACTGTACTTGATGAGATACAAAGGCTTTATGTTAACAAAAGGAAAGAATTAGATTTTGAAGCCGTCATTGGTTCAACACTTGTTAAAAGAGGATTTGCCCATATGACAAAACACGGTGTAATAATGGATGTAACGAATGTAGAACAGGCCCAGATAGCAGAGGAAGCAGGAGCTGTTGCAGTAATGGTTTTGGATAAATTACCTTACGATGTAAGAAAGCAAGGAGGTGTTGCAAGAACTGCTAGCTTAAAAATTATAGAGGAAGTTATGGATCACATTACAATACCAGTGATGGCTAAATGCAGAATAGGACATACATATGAAGCCAAGGTTTTAGAAGCAATTGGTGTTGATATGATAGATGAATCTGAAGTGCTTACACCTGCAGATGAACTAAGACATATTTGGAAGTGGGATTTTAAAACACCGTTCGTAAATGGTGCAAGAAATCTTGGAGAAGCTTTAAGAAGAATTGAAGAAGGCGCAGCAATGATAAGAACTAAAGGAGAAGCTGGAACGGGAAATGTTGCCGAGGCGATAAGGCATATGAGACTTATGAATAATGCTATTTATCATGTAAAAGCTATATATGAAGCAGGAGATATGCAAGAACTGGTAAGATATGCTAGAAAGCTAAAGGTAAATTACAAGTTACTTGAAGAAGTTGGAAGACTTGGAAGATTACCTGTGGTCAACTTTGCTGCAGGGGGAATAGCAACACCTGCAGATGCTGCAATTATGATGAATTTAGGAGCAGATGGTGTTTTTGTAGGTTCAGGCATATTTAAATCTGAAGATCCTTTAGAAAGAGCTAAAGCAATAGTATTAGCTGTAACCTACTATGATGATCCAGAAACAGTAGCCGAAGCTCAAAAAATGATAGATGAAAAGAAATCAATGATAGGCATGGATATCAAAACTCTTGAATTAAGGATGCAGGAAAGAGGTGCAAGGGCATGAAAATAGGCATACTTGAAATTCAGGGTGATATTGATGAACATTTTAAAGCAACTGAAGCATCTCTCAAAAGGTTAGGAATAAAAGGAGAAGTTAAGAAAGTTAAAAGGCAAAAGGAAATCGAAGAGATAGATGGCTTAATAATTCCAGGTGGAGAAAGTACTGTCATTGGAACCGTTTTAAAACAAAGGGGATTGCTTGACTTAATAAAGCTAAGATATGAGAAAGGAATGCCAATATTCGGAACATGTGCAGGATTAATTGTAATGGCAAAAAAGACTTACGATAGAGTTGTAGGAGAGAGACCTCAGCCTTTACTTGAAATATTGGATGTAACAGTAGAAAGAAATGCTTATGGAAGACAAAATGAATCCTTTGAAGCAGATATAAATGTTCCAGTTTTGGGAGAAAAAAGCTTTAGGGCAGTATTCATAAGATCCCCTGTAATAAAAAGGATTGGAAATAATGTAAGCGTATTAGCATATTTAAATAATACTCCTATCGCAGTTCAGCAGGATAATGCCATCGCAACAACTTTCCACCCTGAGCTAACATATGACACAAGATTTCATGAATACTTTTTAAAGCTTTGCTCCAAAAATACTTATTGAAAATTTTATAAATTCAAACTCTTAAGATTCTGATAAGCTTTATTTAGAAAGAACGGTTAGAATTATATTTTTTGTATAACAACATCATTGTATGAGCGAAGATTTTAAGAAGACTTTTAAAGTAGAAGATATACCTCCAGGTACCATGAAGACATTTTGGTTCAGTGATGAAGATGCTGTCTTAATAGCAAATGTTGAAGGAAGATTTTATGCAATAGGAGGAATATGTACACATGAACAGTGGGATCTTTCTGAAGGCACGCTTGTAGATAAGAAAGTAATATGCGCAGGGCATGGCACAGTTTGGGATTTGGAAACTGGTAAAGGAGAATTCACCGAACCTTTGCCTGATGAACCTGTTTACGATGTTAAGATTAAAGACGGATATATTTGGGTTAAGAAAAGAACATAAAGATTACTTTAAGAATATTGAAAGCCTTATATTTTAGGAAGAGAAGAAAACATTTAAACATATTAAATATAATTTTAAATTTTTTTCAAAATAATTAAGATTTTATGTCTGAGGAATTAAAAGGTTTAATAAAAGGTTTGCATCACATAACTTTAGTCACATCTAGCTTTACTTTAAACAATGTTTTCTACACTGAAATTTTAGGATTAAGAAGAGTTAAGTTGAGTGTTAATCAGGATGACATATTTCATAGGCATTTATTTTACTCCGATTATAAAGGAAGTACAGGCGCAACTATAACATTTTTTGAGTGGCCAGAACTAGATAAAGGGAAAAGCGGAATAGGTGTTCATCACCATCTTTCATATTACGTGAACTCCTTAGAAAGTTTAGCTAAATGGAAAGCTTGGTTAAAGCTTAAAAATGTTCCAAGTGTAGGACCTTTTTTAAGAAATGGCAGAATATCATTATATTTAAGGGATCCTGACGGATCATTGATTGAAATTGTAGCATTCAATGAAGAGAATTTAGACCAAAAATATATTGATGAGCTTATGCTTAATCTTCCTACAATTGACAGAATCTTGGAAGACATGAGATTTATAAAATTCGATCATGCAGCACCAGTAACTGCAAATTTTGAAGTAGAAGAAAGGTTCTTTACTAAAATACTTGGTTTAGAAAGAACTAGTATTTCAAAAAATCCTGATGATGAAAATTCAATGATAATAAAAATAGGAAATAAAGAAAAGCCTGATTTTATACAATACATATACAAGGAGGAACTGCCTTTTGGCGAAATAGGCCATGGAAGCATTCATCATGTAGCGATGCTCGTTGAAGATGAACAGGACCAAATAAAAATAATGAATAGATTAAACAAATTGGGAATAAGAAATTCAGGAATAATTAATAGGTTCTGGTTCAAATCTTTGTACTTTAGAGATATGGAAGGGAATTTATTTGAAATAGCTACAAGGGGACCAGGTTATACAGTAGATGAATCTTTAGAAAATCTAGGATCCAAGCTTATACTTCCTCCATGGCTTGAAAGTATGAGAGAAAAAATAGAGAGGAAGCTCAAGGAATTGGATGAAAATAATCCTTACAACAAATGGCCTTCAGAATTCCCACCTCTAGCAGATAAGCCTGAAAAGATATAAACTTGCTAAATCCTATAAGTTTTTCATAGTTTAGCTAAAAACTTTTTTATCTGTTTTAAAGTTTCCTCTCCTATTGAAGGCAAACTTAGAAGATCTGAATCTTTTACTTTTTTCAAATCCTCAATACTTCTATAACCACTTTTATAAAGTATTCTTGCTTTGTATCTTCCTATACTAGGTATCTGAACCAATTCAAGAAGCTCTTCTTTAACACCGGCTGATATTCTTGATTCTAAAATAGAAAGTCGCTTGGCAAAATCTTTAAGATTTAAAATCTTTGATATTTCGCTAGCCGAGTATGTCAACCATTTTGAAGTTTGTATGATATTGAACAAGTCGCCTAACCCTATTCCATATTTATCAGCTATTATATCTTCTTTTTCCTCATTTATCCAATCATAAATTATTCTAGCTGTTTTATACCTTGATAATGTATCATCATATTCTAAGCTATTAATATCAGGAAATGGGTAAAGCGTATCATTTTCAACATATCTTTCAATTTCTTCTAAAAGTCTATCTGATTCATATCTGTTTACATTAACAATTTGGGCATCTTCTGTGCTACAAATCAGGAACAGTAATGCGAAATCCATATTGTTCACATGCCTTGAAGATAAATATTGAAGACCTTTGATAATCAATGAGGCAGAAAGCGGATCGATATAAAGCTCAGTTACCCTTTTACCTATAAGTGTTGCAACGAAATTATCTTCCTTTGCTACTATAAACCTCTCCTTTATTAGAAATTTAATTACTTTGCTTGATAATCTCATAAGGAAATCGCTGCCAAAATTTACACTTGCAAAAGTTAAACCAAGAATCTCTTTCAATTCTGTTTCATTGTTTGCTACATTGTTGGCTATTATTGAAAGTATATGCGATCTTAGATTTTTCTCATCTTTGATCTGTGATTGGACTGGTTCGTAATCGGCTAGAATGTAGTTTTTCATTAGATAATCTTCATCATAATTACCCTTTGCAATTAATATAGCCTCACCTATAGGATCGTATTTAGGTCTTCCAGCCCTTCCTGCTAGTTGCTTATATTCATTTACGCTTAATTCTTGTGAATATCCAAGCAGTGGTTCGTATCTGCTTATTTCATTTATTACTACTCTTCTTGCAGGAACGTTGACTCCCGCACCTAAGGTTGTTGTAGATGATATGACTTTAATATTTCCTTTCCTGAATTCATCCTCAATTATTTTTCTTGAGGTATAAGATAGCCCTGCATGATGGAAAGCTACACCATCTAAAATAAGATTCTTTAAGTTTTGTGAAATATTATCATTTTCTTCAATTTTCGAAGAGATGTTTCTCAGAATGTCCTTTTCGTTTGAACTTAAAAACTTTGATAAAAACTGTCCAATTCTACTAGCTACTCTTACTGAAGATGCTCTGCTACTATTAAAAACCAAAGCTTGCCCACCTTTTTCTACAGTATCTAAAACGAGGTCAATGTAAGGAACATTGCTAATTTCTTTTATTCTTTCTTCTGAACCGTCTTTGTATTTTATTTTCCCTTTTTTATAAACTCCCTCTTTTAATGGTACAGGTCTCCAATCATCAACAAGCATATTTGCAGAAAGCCAGCTTGCTATTTCTTCTACATTGTTTACAGTTGCGCTCAATGCTAAGAAACGAGAAAAACTGTTGGCTTTTTTTAATCTTGCAATTAGGAATTCAAGTGTAGGGCCTCTGTTTGTATTTATCATATGTATCTCATCTATTATAAATAGAAGAACATCTTTGATCCAATTCGCTTTATGTCTTAGTAAGCTATCAGCCTTTTCATATGTAGAAATTATAAAGTCGTATTCTTGAAGCCAAGGGTCTGAACTATCATAATCTCCTATTGACAAAGCAACTCTATACTTATATGAGAAAATTCTACTAATTTCCTCAAACTTTTCGCTAGCTATAGAGCGCAAAGGACATATGTAAAGAACTTTGCCTCCCTTTTCTAAATATTTAATGGAAGCGATTAATGCCATTAGGGTTTTTCCTGAAGCAGTAGGTGTACAAATAATCATGTTTCTCTTCCCTAAAAGTCCTTGTTCAATTGCCCTTTCTTGCGTAGGATACAGCTTTGTATAACCTAAATTTTTTAAAGATTCAATTAGATCTTCAGGTATTCCTAGATTCTTAAGTTCTTCGATATACAATTTAAGGAGTTCTCTTTATAAATCCAGGTTTTGGTTCGTAAATATGCCCTTCGCTCGCTAAAGTTTTCAGTATTTTTTCAGCTTCGTATCTAGGGATGCCTTCATTCTCAGCCAAGTTTAATACTTCCTCCTTGTCAACAGATTCTTTTTCATAACCAAGCCTTGAAAGAATTTCTACAAGCTTTGCATGCTTATCCCTTTGAGATTTTGGTATTCCAGTCATAACTATGTCTACATCTACCTTCTGCGTTTTAACATCGATTAAAGATTGTTCCATCATAGCCCTCATTAGACTTATTGCAGTTATTGCGTCCTCAGAAGTACACTCATTCCTTAAGGACATTCGAGCCTTTGCTTCAGTCAATCTAACCAATGCTTCAAGCTGTCTAGGAGTTATCGCAACTGTTCCCTCTCCTTTATAGGATAGTTCCCTCATTTTTAAGTAGAAGTCCATAATTTCCTTCATTGCTTGCTTTGAAAGAACTGGCTTTACATTTCTCCTTGCATACGCTACATATTTCCTCAATAATTCTTGACCTATCATTTTTTCATCGTATTTTACTTCTGCTTGAGAATGAAGGTTTAAGATATGCTCAGCAAGCTTTGCATCCTCCTCCCTGCTCGGCACATCTATTATAGGAAATATAAGGTCAAATCTTGATAGAAGTGTAATAGGTAAGTCTATGTTCTCTGATATGGTCTTTGTTTTATCAAATCTGCCTAAATGAGGATTTGCTGCAGCCAATATTGCACACCTTGCATTTAATGTTGCAACAATACCTGCTTTTGCAATGCTAACAGTTTGTTGCTCCATTACTTCATGCATCGCTACTCTATCTTCAGCCCTCATTTTATCTATTTCATCAACCAATGCAATACCCTGATCAGCCAATACTAATGCCCCTGCTTCAAGATAAAAGTCTCCTGTAGTCTTATCCCTTACTACAGCTGCCGTTAGCCCTGCTGCAGATACACCTTTACCAGAAGTATAAATTCCTTTAGGAGCTATTTGAGCCATATACTTTAAAAGCTGAGTCTTAGCAGTTCCAGGATCACCTACTAGCAATATGTTTATATCTCCTCTTATTTTAATGCCATCTGGTAATGTTTTCGGAACTCCTCCAAATAACTGTAAAGCCAATGCAAGCTTCACATGTCTTAACCCATGTATTGAGGGCGCAATTGAATTTACTATCCTTTCATCGATATCAGGTAAAGAAGCAAGCTTCAAAATTTGTTCAATATCCCCTTTTGTTATAGTTTCCTCTTCAAATCCCTTTTCCTTAACTTCCAAGCTTACTGCATGCAAATATGTTCTGAAAGCAAGTTCTTCATAATCCCTTTCTCTTTTTTCCTTTAAGATACCTACAACTGTAACCCTGTTTCCTGGATAAGCTTTATCTACTAGGTCATCCTCCATATAAACTTCTATTGTTCTAGGAATTTGACCTGCAGGGATTTCTTCTGTTGTTTCTTGTATAATTATCTTTTGAAAATCCATCATTTTTCTATCCAAAATTCTTAAGTCTTTTTTCCCACAGTATGAACATTTGAGTTGATCAAATTTTGAAATAGGAGCGCCAAGAAAGTTTATTTTAAATTCGTTTTTGCAACTTAAGCATATGTATCTTGCTTCAACGATTTTTTGCCTTATTCTGCTTGCTTTAGTTACTATCCCTTTTACCTGTATTAAGTTTCCGACATACTTTGCTCTTATGTTTCTTATGCTAACTTTATAGTCATCAATATCTATGTTGTAAATCCTTCCATAAAATTTGTAGGTTCTTTTAGCATATTCTGGATCAATCGTTTCAATTATCTCTCTTATCGCTTCTCCTATTTCCTCAATATGTTCTTCAGGCTTTTGAAGTAAGCTTAAAGCAAGTTCTTCATTATATTGGAAAAGGTCCGCATGGTTTATTTCTAATGAAATTTGATTAAAAATCGGCATTTCTCTAATCTTGTTGTAATAAATTCTCTTATCTTCCTTAGTAAAGCTGGAAAGAAAATCCTTATAAAGATCCTTTAAGCTTGATTGCATTTTAAACTCGTCTTAGATATTTACTATCTATTACATTATCAAACCAATCTTTTAAAAATTCATTGAACTTTTCAAGCAAGTATTTTTCTTCAGTGGTTAAATAATCGAGAAGTTTTTTATAATCTTCAACATAGAGAGCTATTTGGACAATTTTTTCAACCCTCTTCAAGCATATATCATACATTAGGTTTTTAATCTCCTTAGGATCATATTCAACCTTTTTTATTTCGGCTAAATATATCAGATCCTTAACCTGCAAATAAAAATCGTTATCGAGTTTTTTCAATTCTTTATTCTTTGTTTCATAGAAAAGTATTTTTTTAAGATCCATCAAGCTCACAGATGGCATAGGATATTCAATTATTTGTTCACTTGCCAGTATTCTTGCTAAAGCCCTAGGAATTTCAATGTAAGTATCTTTTTTGAAAGGCCCGTATTTTTTCTCATCAAATTCTATCTCTCTGAAATCCTTGATGACCCTTACTTTTATGTTAGATAGTTCGAAATCTATAAAATTCTCAATAAAATAACTTTCCATGTCAATAAACATTCATCAAAGAATTTAAAAGCAACATTATATCATGCTTTTCCAATCTTTATATGAATGTTATCAGCTAAATTTTCAAGATAATTTTTAGATTCTTCATCAAGCCTAAATTTTCTTAAGAATTTTGTTTTGAAATCCTCATTTTTAAGCATAACGATAATATACCAAAACATTTCAGTCTTAAATTTTTTAGTTGATAGATGACATTTTTTAGCAATTTCTTGCATTATATATTGCCTAATTTCATTTGTCTTTCTTTGCTTAGATAAAAGCCTAAGTATTTCAGGGAAATCTATCTTGGAATAGGTTGGTTTAGTTGATTTAGATAACGCAACACCAGCGGTCATCATTTCAAGAAAATAAAGTAAAAAACGCCACATTCTCTTTTGGTTTGCAATGGTTCTATAATAATCAGCCTTTGCTAACCTAGAATAGGCTAAAGCTAAATCTTCAGGCTTTGTATAAAATTTGTGAAGATTTTCTTCAATCCAAAGCATAAGAGTTTCAGGATCATATGCATATTCATCCAAGGCCTTCCTTGCCGAAGAAACACTTGTAGCGTATATTATATGTCTTAATACACTAAAAACATCCGTTTGTCTATCCTTTGCACCAACTATGTTTACTTCATTCATCCCTATTTTTCCGAATATTGAGGCAATTTGAAGATCAAGTATTGCACTCCTCATATCTCCTGATGCTCTCTCTGCAATAACCTTCAATGCATCAAGTTCATAAGTAATGTTTTCAAGCTTGCATATCCTTTCAAGATAAGCTACTATTTGCCTTGAACTCAATTTTTTCATTTCAATCATCAAAGTTAAATTTCTAATCTGCCATAGGTCTGGAGCCCATGCATCATTAGCTATAAGTACTACAGGAAATTTTGTTTGATCAATCAATTCAACTATGGATCTTATAATAGGCTGTGCTTTAGCACCCTCTATACTATCTACTTCATCTATTAGAATTATTTTCTTCCTTTTTTCTAAGCTTTCTTCAGAACTAAAAGGAAATGCTATCTTTTTTATCGTATCTGTTCCGCTTAAATCTCCTGCATTAAGCTCCAAAAGTTCAAGATTAAACTGCTTAGCTGAAACTTCTACAAGCAAAGTTTTACCTATCCCGGGTGGTCCATATAATAGCACAGCTTTTTTAATAGGAGGCTTTCCCTTCAACCACAGACTTAACCATTCAATAAATTCCTTTTTTGCCTCTTCATTACCTACAATATCTTCGATCCTTTTTGGCTTATGCTTTATAGTCCATAGATATTCCCTTGATTCACTTAACATACTCTTTGCATATTAGAATCATTCTAGCTAACATTGAAGAAAGTTGGATTTCTTCATTAGAACCCTCCATAAGCCTGTATTCATAATCTCCAAGAGTTTCAATCAATCTTATTTTACATTCTTCAGGAACGTTTATACGACCTATTTCTCTATGAAGATAATAAACTATATCTGAGCCAGGAATTCCATCAACATATAGCATCTTAATTACTGCTTCTCTTGCTTCTGAGAACTTACCTTTAACTATACTGTCTAAAATTGCCCTTATTTCCTTTGGTTTAACAGCACCGGCTACTTTATATACTGTTTCTTGATTGACTTCTCCTAGAAGTGAGGTACTTTGAAGCAAATTTATAGCCTTCCTCATATCTCCTCCACTAACTTCAAATATGGCTTCCAATCCATCATTAGTATACTGAACTTTTTCGTTTTTTGCTATCTCAATAAGTCTATTTATTATATCTTCCTTGCTTAAAGGACTGAATCTAAAAACTACCGTTCTAGATTGAACGGGTTCGATTATTTTATTGCTATAGTTACATGTAAGAATGAATCTTATATTCCTTGCATATATCTCCATTATTCTCCTTAAGGCTGTCTGTGCATCATTTGTCATAGCATCGCTTTCATCAAGAATAACTATTTTGAATGGAATTTCTCCCAAAGCCATAGTCTTGGCAAACCTTTCTTTAATTTTCTCCCTTATAGTATCGATGCCTCTTTCATCGCTATTATGAAGTAGAATTGGAGAATTTCCGCCCCAAAATACCTGAGTATCAGGGACAGATAAATCATAAACATATCCATCATAATCCTTTTCTTCAATCTTCTCAATTTTTACTACAGAAATTTTTGATTTTAATGTATTGTAAATTCTATTATCTATTAATTTCTTATTACTGAAAATCAAATCAAGCGCTTCTTTTTTAGAAATTTTTTCAGATTTTATTTCATCTGAAAAAGGTAAAAATATATAAGAGGGGAGAAATTGACTTGAACTATCAAGAGTTATTAATAAATCTCCCTCTTTTAAATTAGAAGTCTTTACAGGAACTATATCGCCTAATAAATTAAATATCATTAAAGAATGTGAATCAGTAACTTCTATTGATCCACCTTCGTAGAAAATTTTTTTAATCTTCCTAACTTACATTAAAAAGATGATGGTTTTTACGAAATATGATGAAAAAACTTACATTCTTCTTCTTGAATTTGAAAAGGAAATAGATGATTCATTGCTTTCAAAAATAGAAAAGGAATTGACAAACAGGGTAATAATTCAAAGAACTCCTACTAGGGTGTTACATAGAAGAAAAGATAAGTATAGATACAAGATGATTTATGAAATTAGGTCTAAAAAACTAGATAGTAACAGGGCTGAATTCTTAATAAAATGTCAAGGAGGTCTTTACATAAAGGAATTGGCCCATGGAGATAACGGAAGAACAATTCCAAACATTGCTCAGTTGGCAAATTCAAATGTTAAAATAATATCTTTAGATATCGTATCGATAGCTCCTGACCTTGAAAAAAGACTTGGAATTATTCACTAACATCTTCAATTATAGGATTACAGTATTTTTTTAAATTCTCAACCGATATCTTTATTATTGCATAACTATCGCCTGCTGCTGCATAAACATATTTGAATCTTTCTAATGATTTATCTAATATCGTCGTTAATTTTTTCTTGTGTCCAAATGGAGGAACACCACCTATATTGTAGCCTGTTTCTTCATAAACAGTTATAGGGTCTGCAAGCTTGGGAGTACAATTCATTATTTTTGAAAGCTTGCTAATGCTAACCCTTTTATCTCCTGATATGATTACCAAAACAGGTTCTTTACAAACAAATACGATTGATTTTGCGATTTCAGCTACTGTACAACCTAAAGCTTTAGCAGCTAACTGCGAAGTTCTAGTGCTTTCTTTTAAAACTATTATCTCTCCTTCTATGTTGTTTTTAATTACAAAATCTCTAAATTTGTTTAAACCCTCATTCATTGAGCAACTTGGTACTTAACGATGTGTTCTTTTGTAGTTATTATCTTTTTAACTTTACTTCCTAGCATAAGCTCAACTATATATGCTTTTCCTCTTTTGTCGGTTATTACTCCAACTTTTCCTTGATACCTCTTATGTGGTGCTGTTTCAATCCTGATCGGATTTATATTGATAATAACTCTTTCACCTATATCGTAATCGATCATGTACTGGGATAGTCCTTTCCTAGCTCTTCTTGAAGATAAAATTTTTCTTGTTTTCTTTCTATATCCCTTTGTGGCTGGCATAACTTTAATAGAAAATATTATTATGATATAAAATATAAATTATATCATATTTAGCAAATAAAGATGAGAATAATATATTACAAGGATGTTAGTCTACCTGAGGTATTGGAAATACTAGAGAAAAGAATATCAGAGGATAATGTAAAAGAAGGACAGAAAAAAATGTATGATTATGTAAAAAAGTTTTCTAAAGTAAAACCTGAAAAGGCCAAAGAAATAATTGATAAATTGATGAATCAGTTAAACCTAACAAGAGACATATGTGTACAAATTTTAAATATAATGCCTTCTAATGTGGAGGAGCTTAGAGCTATTCTTCCTTCTGATAAATATTTTAGCAAGGAAGAACTTGATAAGATACTTTCTATAATTCACAAATAAACAAATGTGTTCATATTATATTAAAAAGAAATTCTACTATGAAGACTTTGTATATATATTAGCATATAACATACCTCAGAAGAATATAAAAGAAAAAAAGCATCCTATGGGTTTTCCAAAGGTTAAAGAAGTTTATTCTCAAGCTTTGGGTAAAGATCATTTCACTTTATTAGAAGTTGTTTCAGATTACGGTGTAGTTTTACAAAAGGGTGAGCTTGTTTATGCTGGAAAATATGGTAGAACTAAGATCAAAAGAATAAGCGCTAGACTAATTTACGAGGAACTTGTCGATGAAGCAAAAATAGAGCTTGATAACATTTTAAGGCAAATAGTTAAGACAGATGAGCAAAGATTTGTTGAATTTTTTAACACAGCAGGTCCTGTTTCTCCTAGGACGCATTCTCTTGAATTATTTGAAAGAATTGGCAAAAAGACTGTCGAGAAAATTCTTTTTGAAAGATCAAGAAAGAAGTTTGAAAGTTATGCAGATATAAAGAATAGATGTGGAATATCGAACATTGAAGAAATCATCTATGAAAGATTGAGGCTAGAAATAACGAGTAAGGAAAAGTTGAACTACTATCTTTTTGCTAAAGGTATTGAAAATACTTTGGAAGAAAGGTATAAGATTATCTAATTCTTGATATGAACTTGTAATTTAGAACTTGCCAAACTTCTACTTCTACTCCATTAGTAAGTTTATCAGCAAATTCCTTTGGTTTTGGAACTTCGTAAAATTCATACGTAGATAAATCCATTAATTGTACTGTATCTTGAAGAACATTAATAACCTGTGCATATTTTTTCTCAATTATTGGAATGTTTACTTGCGCATCTGCAGGCACTGTAAGAACCTTTTTTGAGCTATCAAGTATGCTTACACCAACAATTCTTACCTTTGCTGAACCATGCTTACCTGTCTTGGATTTCTCAACTTCAACAACTCTGCAAGGAACATCATCTATTACTATATATGAACCTTCTTTGATAGAACCTGCATCAGTTATTTTTACACTCATAGTCTATTATTGAGCTGTTTTTTATAAATATTTTCCAAGTATAAATTAAATATTGTTTGTATGAAAGTAGGTCTTATAGCTAAAAAAACTAAAGAAGCTTTAGAAACTCTAAAACTCATTGAAGATTATTTTGTAAAGAAAAAGATAGAAGTATTCTATGATGATGAATTGTTAGATGTTTTAAAAAAAGACAAGATAATGTGGAATGAAAAAAATTTGGACTTCGTAATTTGGCTTGGAGGAGATGGCACTCTACTACTTCATGTAAATAAGCTTGTAAATTATGATGCTAAGCTTTTGGGGATAAAATTTGGAAACATTGGCTTCCTTTGCGAAATTGATCCTACAAATATTCAAGAAAAGCTTGATAGAATTTTAAGCGGAAAATTCAGAATTGAAAAAAGAAGGTTGATTGAATTTGTTTATGATAAAAAAAAGGTATATGCTTTGAACGATGTTTTAGTAACTGTTTCAAATGTTGGAAAAGTTTCAAATTTCAGAGTAATTATGGGCGATATAGAAATATTTTCGGGAAAATGTGATGGCATCATATTTTCAACAAGTATAGGTTCAACCGCTTACATTGCAAGTAAAGGCGGTCCGATAATAGATCCTAATTTGGAAACATTGATTGTAGATCCTATAAACCCACTTAGATGGGGTTCAAGAACCCTTATTCTTCCTTTTGATGTAAGCTTAGAAGTTTTTTCTGATAGGGATTATGTTGTTATAGTAGATGGAAACATAAAATTCAATATAAAATCGAATGAGTATGTAAAAATTAAAGGTTCTGATAAAAGCTTAAGTTTTATTAGATTTTCTAACTCTTTTTATCGAAAGATAAAGTTAAGAAGCATGATTGATATATGATATGTCTATTGGATACTGCTGCAATAATTCATGAGATAAGACTCGAATGCAAAGAAATTTATTTGACTTCTAAAATTATTGAGGAAGCAAAAACTCTTAAAGCTAAGCTTAGATTGGATTATATTTTGGCAAAAGGAAAGATTTATGAACCTTCAAAATCCACTTTAAAAAAGATCAAAGAAGAGATCAAAGAGCTTGTGAAAAAGGATCTTTCTGAAGCAGATTTTGAACTTATTGCTTCAGCATTTGAGCTTAAAGAGATTTTTGGCAACAATTTAATAGTTTATACAGACGATTATTCAATCCAAAACATTCTTTCTTTCTTTGGAATTAATTTTAAACCTGTGGCAACAAAGGGCATAAAAAGGGTAATCAAATGGATTGGTTATTGCAAAAATTGCAATAGATATTCAAATGATTACAATAAAAACTGCGAAATATGTGGAGGCAAGTTGATAAAGGTTCCTTTAAAGAAGTCCAAGTTAATCTAATATATTTTGAAGCTTACAAAAAACTAAATGAAAGAAAGGATAAGGGGTAATGCTTGGAAAATAAATTGGCATGAATGGAGCAAAGAAGCCTTTGAAAAGGCTAGAAAGGAAAATAAGCTAATTTTACTAAGCTTATCAGGTGTTTGGTGTCATTGGTGTCATGTTATGGATGAAACTACTTATTCAGATGAAGAAGTTATTAAGCTCATCAACGAAAATTTTATTCCAATAAGAGTTGATGTGGATGAAAGGCCTGATATTAGCGAAAGATACAACTTCGGTGGTTATCCTACCTTTGCTTTTCTTACATATGAAGGTAATTTAATAACAGGAGGTACCTATATTCCTCCTGAACAATTTAAGGAAATATTAAAGGATATAATAGAGCTTTCAAAATCAGAGAAATTAAAGGATCTTTATCAACAGCAGCATATTAAAAGGGCAATGCCTCAAAAGGGCGAAGTCAATTCGAAAATTATTTGGGATATAGCTGATATATTGATCAATTCCTTCGATGATGTTTATGGCGGCTTTGGAATCGATGCAAAGTTTCCTTTGACCGATTCAATAATTTTCTTGGAAAACATGTATTTACTAACTAAAAAAGAAGGTTTCAAAATTATGTTCAACAAGACTTTAAAAGGAATGCTTAATGGAATATATGACAATGTAGAGGGAGGATTTTTTAGATACAGTGTAACAAGGGACTGGAAAAACCCACACTACGAAAAGATGCTTGAAACGAACTCAAATTTAATTAAAGCATATTCAATTGCGTTCTATTTAACAAATGAAGAATCCTATAGAATTGCATGTGAAAAAACAGTTTCATATCTGCTTGAAAAAATGTTTGATCCAAAGGAGAAACTTTTCTATGCGAGTCAAGATGCAGATGAAGAATATTACAAGAAAAATTTAGAAGAAAGAAAGAAAATGAAGGAACCTTATAAAGATCCTAATTTATATAGTTGCTACAATGCAGTTTGCGCAGACTCTTTGCTTTATTGTGGCTTAATATTTGAAAGGGATGATCTAATCAATCTTGCAAAGGATGTTGCTGAAACATTAATCAATACAAGGTTGAAAGATAAAGGAATAGTCCATAGTTTAAAAACAAATTCAACTTATTTAAACGATAACTTACTTACTCTAAAGCTTCTGAATGACATTTACCAATTATCCTTTGATGAAAGATATCTTACTTATATAGATTCAATTTGCTATATCTTAATTAACAATTTCAAGGATGAATATGGTCTACTTAAGGATAAAATTCCTGAAGAAAATGACTTTGGATTGTTAAAAGAAAGCTATCATCCTATTCAGGATAATTCTTTAGCTGTAAAAGAATTGTATCTTGCAGGAGAAATTTTGCAAAAAAATGAATATAAGGATTTTGCAAGGAATATCGCTTCTATATTGACACTGAGTTACAGCAGATTTAACATATTCGCAAGTTCCTATGCAAATTCTTTGCTATTTATAATCAGTCCTATAGAAGCCAGGTTTGTTTTCAGTTCAAAAGAGAAAGCTTCGGAGAAAGCAAAAAAGGTTAAATTCTTGATTCATCCTTCAATATTTTCTCATTATGTCGATATTGAAAAGGATAAGGATCAATATGAAAAAGAGGGAATTTATATATGTAAAGGAGTAAAATGCTATCCTCCAGAAACAGAAGTACCAAAAATAAGTAATCTAATTGAAAAAATAAATCTTCAAATAATTTCTACATAAATTGTGGAGGATAAAGTAAGGGTTCATGTATTCATAGAAGGAATAGTTCAAGGCGTATCTTTCAGATACTATACATACAAGCTTGCTAAGAAATACAAGGTAAATGGTTGGATTAGAAACTTACCAGATGGAAGAGTTGAGGCAGTTTTTGAAGGTGATAAATCGAGTGTAGATAAGCTTGTTGAATTTTGCAAAAAGGGTCCAGAAGGTGCTTTGGTAACCAATATTGAAATAATTCAAGAAAAATTTTTAAATGAATTCAAAAACTTTGAAATACTTTATGACTAGCTAGCCGTAAACAGGGTAACTTGTTGCATTTTTCCTACATCTAAGTGGAAAGCACCACAGTATACTTGGCAATTAAGTGTGTATGTGCCAGCTTGCGATACTTTTATAGTAATGGTAGCCACCGAAAGAGCTGGAGCCGAAATAGTTGTAATAACGTTCGACCCAACTTCTACTGCAAGTACATGCGGATTGGGGAATGTATCATTATTATGAAATATAACTTGCACGGTATCGCCTACTTTAATAGTTGCATTTGAAGGTACTTGCACGATTAAGTATCTACCCCAGTTTTGTGGGTTGCTTCCTCCTACGGATTTATCCACACCTATCCAAACATTTATTGTCCATGTTTTTCCACTTACTGAAGGAGGAGCGCTAGTAAATTGCAGGATAGCTACTGCAACCCCTACAATCACTATTATTGCAACGATAGCAATTACTACATTTCTAGAAACGGCCTTCGACTTCCTCATTGAAGAATATGTCTTTAATATCATATTTAAATCCTATCAAAAATTTGTATATTTAAAGCTACATGAATAGAAAAAATATATTTAAACGATCAAATTATGTTTTCATATTAAATGTCAGATGAAGAGTTAGGAATTTTCATTGAAGACGAATTCGACTATGCGCATTTTATACCTAGTCATCCTAAGTGTTATCCTCTACATGGTCATACAGCAAAGCTTAAAATTGAACTAAAAGGTTCAAGAAAAGATTTTGATATGATTTTAGATTTTGGTAGTTTAAGGAAAATTGTAAAAGAAGTTCTTTCAATATACGATCATAAGCTCATAGCTTCTGAGAAGTATATAAAAGAATATTTTGAAGATAAGGTTTTTATTTCCTATAGTGATTTCAGGATAGAGATTCCTAGGAAAAACGTATACATACTAAAAAAAGAAGTCACAACTGAGAACTTAGCTGAAGATATAAGCAGCAACCTATTGAAGTCATTGCCAGATAATGTTATAGAGGTAAAGGTTGAAATATATGAAGGAGCTAGAAAAGGAGCTTTTAAGAGAAGCAAAAGATAGAAGCTGTATAGTTCTTCTTTCAGGCGGTATCGATTCTACAACTCTTTTGTTTGTCTTAAAATCTTTAAATTATGAAATCTATTCGCTAACTTTCAATTATTCAGGCAGAAATTTTAAAGAAATTGAAGCATGCAGAAAAATCTCCAGCTTGGCTAAAGTTAAGAAACATATCGAAGTAGATCTAGATTTTCTTAAAGAAATAACTGAAGTTGAAGGAAAATTTGGAAGAAATCTTCATGAACAAAACTATGTTCCATATTTTTACATACCTGCAAGAAACGGGATATTCTTTTACATCGCTACTTACTATGCTGAAATATTAGGAGCTTCAAGAATATTTACAGGTCATACAAAGGAAGATAAAGATCGACTTCCAGATGTAAACGATGATTTTATCAGAAGCTTAAATAGGTCAATCAAAAAAGGAACTTTAATTGGAAAAATTAAGGGTTTAAAAATAGTTTTGCCCTTTAAGAATTTGAGAAAGGAAGAACTTACATATTTTATTTTAAGATACAATGTTCCCATACAGTATACCTGGAGCTGCCATTCAGCTTCTGAAGAACCTTGCAATAACTGTATTGGATGTAGGGAAAGAAAGATGATTATTAATTCAATCGAGAAAAAAATAAATAGCTTATGGGGTGTGAATAAATAAAGGTTATGCAAGAACGCAAGATAGACATTTCTAAGGTTAAGGACGTTCATGAAGAAGAGGCTGATGTTGCAATTTATGCAGGTCTAACGAACCTTTCTACAATGGTAAGTGTTAGGGGTTATAACCTGCCCGTTAAGTTAACCGTTGTTGTTCCTATTAAAAAAAGGGGCGTACATATGAGCAGGCTCGTCAAAGCTATAAATGAAGCAAAAATGGAGAATGATTTTATTGAAAACGTCCTAAAGTTAATTTCAGATTCAGTTAATAAATCGATGGGCAAGTGTAGAATAACTGCAACCTTTGATTATCCAGTTAATTATTCTGATCAATTCATGAAGGTAAAATTACAGCTTAAAGAGGATGGAACATACATTTACGAATTTGAAAAGATAGGAATAACTGCTTGTCCGTGTAGCAAGGAAGTTACAGGAATTGGGCATATGCAGAGGGCAAAGCTTAAAATTAAAGAATGTGAATCAGTAACTTCTATTGATCCACCTTCGTAGAAAATTTTTTTAATCTTCCTAACTTTATGTCTAGATATGTTCTTTATTTC
>AQVQ01000012.1 GCA_000375685.1 crenarchaeote SCGC AAA261-N23 | reverse complement strand
TTTTTGTATTTCTTCGGCCTCTTGTAATATCAAATTCATGTGAATATCGTAGCTTTTTAGTATTCCTTTTATTTCTCTTCCTCCTTTAAGCTTAATTAATACAGGTTGTCCCATCATTCCTTGCAGAAATTCCTGTGAAGATGACATGTTCTTATATTTTTTAGTTGTCAAATATAATATATACTTAATTTATTTATGAGCGATCTCAAAAGAATAAGGCCTCTAAGCAAGTCTGAATCTAAGGATATACTTGAATTGGCTATGAAAAATGGCATTATTGAAACTTCAGAGAAAAATAAGCAAGTCCAAGTTTTTGAAATTGAAGGAGATTTAAAAATTTATATAATAGATGGTCAACCTTTACTTTTTGAAAAATCAAACAGATTATATCCCACCTTATTTAACAAGATAAGAAGCGCTCTTCCAAGCGTAGTTGTTGATGATGGTGCAATCTCACATATACTAAATGGGGCGGATGTAATGGCACCCGGCATTGTTTCTTTTCCATTAAATGTTAAAGTTGATGATTTAGTTTCCGTAAGGTCGCAAAATAATAAAATTTTATCTATAGGAGTCGTGTTAGATTCCTTTACTGAAAAATTACAACAAAGGAAAGGCAGGGTAATTAAAAATATTCATTATGTAGGTGATGAGTTATTTAAAATTTGTATGAAGATACTCAAAGTATAGACAAATAGTTTTATTTTACTTTAATTGTTTCCCCTATTTCTGGTACAAAGGATTGTATATGTAACTCTTTTCTAATTACTTGAGATAAGTTATATAGCTTAGTAGGTTCGCCATGGCATAATACAATATTTCTGGGTTTGCTGGGCAAATTTTTTATATAATTTATTAATTGGTTTCTATCGGAATGCCCTGAAAAACCTTCCGCTGAATATACCTTTAATTTTACAATTACCGGTTCTTTTTCGCCAGGAAGATAAACTTCTTTAGCCCCATCTTTTATTTTCCTACCTGGTGTATTTTCTACTTGAAAGTTGGTAAATATTACTGAGTTCCTTTCATCACCTGCCAACAATTTAAAATATTCAACCGCAGGTCCTCCAGTAAGCATGCCTGAAGTAGCAACAATAATGCAAGGTCCAGCTTCAACAATTTCTCTTCTATCAGCAATATCCTTAATTAAATTGAAGTATTCTGAAGTGAAAGGATTGATCCCTTCCCTGAATACCTTCTCTTTCACTTCGTAAGATAATTCCTCAAGAAAGGCGATATGAATGGCAGTAGTTTCATGTATCATTCCTTCTACTAATACTGGTACTTTCGGTATTAGATTATTTTCCATGCCTTCAAATATTGTTAAAAGTATTTCTTGAGCTCTACCAACAGCCAACATTGGCATTAATACTTTACCTCCCTCTTCAATTGTTTTTCTTATCATGTCGAGCAATTGGTTAGTAGCTTCGACTCTGTTAGGCATTATGTCTGTAGGACCTCCATATGTTCCTTCCATAATTATTGTTTCATTCCTTTTGAACTGATTAAATGCTTGATCTAATAACCTAGTTTTAGCGTATTTAAAATCACCAGTGTATATCAAGTTATGATATCCTTCACCAAAATGCAAATGTACAATGCTTGAACCTAGTATGTGACCTGCATTATATAATGTAAGCTTCACGTTTGGCGCGATATCAACTACTTCTCCATAATCTAAAGTAATAGTATGAATCAAAGCATTTGTTAGATCGGAAAATGAATAAGGTAACGGTCTTCCCTCTTTTTGTAAAATATTAAGATAATCGCTAATTATAAGTGCACAAAGATATTTAGTAGGCTCTGTCATATATACAGGTCCTCTGTAGCCGTATTTAAACAAATACGGTAATGCAGAGCAATGATCAAAATGAGCATGTGAAATTATTACCGCATCTAATTTTTCAATTAAATTATCTACCAAATAAAAAGCGGGAAATTCTTCAAGCAGATTTTTAGCGCCAGGCTTCAATCCTGCATCAAGAAGTATATTGCTTGAATCAGTGGAAATAAGGAAACAACTCCTTCCTACTTCGCTTGCAGCACCCAAAGGTATAACTCTTATACTTCCTACGCCATTTGTAATCGGTTCTCTATTAATTCGCATTCCTATATTGATGGCTTCCTTGTATTGACTCTCTAATCTAGTATATATATATGTATCGACCATTTTCATGATCTCCGAATATATAGGTGGTTTTCTATGTAGAATGATTTTCCATCCTGTTTTACTAGTTAGTTCCCATAATCCTACATCACCTCTTCCTCTTATTAGAGAAGGTTTCAAAGCGTATAAGTGAACTTCACCTCTTATATCATCGAATATTATCATGTTTTCATCGAGTTGAGCTTCTTTGGGAACTAAGCTTTTTATAATTTCTTTAGCCTTATCTTTTTCTAACCTAATGCTTTCAAGAGGCCTTATTAAAATTTTCTTTCTAAGTAATTTAGCAAGCTTAGGAGCTAAACCTGTTTCACCTGTAACTAGAGATATATTATCAGTATATATTGAAAGATAAGGGCCTTCAAAATCTATCTTGATGTTTGTTTCTTTTGGTAGATTTTCAAATAATACTTCCTTTATTTTTTCATAAAGTAACATCGAGACCTTAAATGTATTTTTTAACTTCTTCTTCCTTTAAGAAAACAACACCTTCTTTTGATACATAGGCTACATCAATTCCCTCTCCTGTAAATAGATCCCATCTTATCGCGCTTTTTAATGCGTCGATTGCTAGCCTAATTGTGTCTTCTAAAGACAGTTTAGGATTATATCTAGATTCTATTACTCCTAAAGCGTAAGGAGAACCTGATCCTCTAGCAATATATTTCTCTTGTGTTAAGGATCCCAATGGATCTACTGTATACAATGAAGGACCCTGATCATCGTAACCACCTATGTTGAGCTCCACGATATAAGGATATATTCTAGCATTGAAAAGCAGAATTGAAGCGAAATTGGCCAAACTTCTAATAGGTATTTTTTTATTGTTGTCCATTGAATATAATTTGGATATCGCCCTTAGTTGATCAACAATATATTGAGCATCAGCAACTCCTCCTGCTATTGTTGTAACAACATGCTCATCAATTTCTAAAATTTTCTTTCCTACTTTATGAGCTATTTTTTTGCTGTATGATTCTGTTACTCTCCTATCAGCGGCAACTACTACAGCGTCTTCTACCGTTAATGCGATTGTTGTTGTTCCTGTATAATATACTCCTCTCATATGCGACTTATTCAAGAATTCCACCTACGTAAGTTATTATAAAAATGTTTAATTTCTCTTATAAATGTAACTTTAGCTTGTAGTCAAGATTCTTTCCTTAATTTCAGCTGGTCTTTTCCATTCGATTTCGAATCGCACTGTATTAAGCTTCTTAAATAAGTCTTGTATTTCGTACAAAAATAACTTTAATGCTTGTTGGGCATCTGGCAGATCTAAAATTTCATCCTTAAATTTAACGTAAAGCGTATCATCTTTTATTTCTATATTTGAATAAATTTGTTCTATGTTTTTGATTCGTTGTGCAAGTAATCCTTTTAACTTTTCCTCATCATTTTCTAATTTCTTTTTGAATATTACTCTGTATACAATTGTTTTACCAGCCAATGGATGATTAAAATCTATAATAGCTCTTCCACCGCTCACTGCTATAACTCTGCCTTCTTTATCTTTTACTTTTACAACATCACCAGGTCTTGGTATAATCCCTTCTTTAGCCATTTCCTTTACATTTACAACTTTTATTTTTGTAGAATCTTTTATTCCAAAGGCTTTATCGGGACCAAGCTCGATTATAGCTTCATTGCCCTTTATTTCACCTAGCTTTATCAATTCTTCTTCAACATTTTGGTTGAATCTTTTGTAACCTAGGATTAATAAGGCAGGTCCGAAGTATGCATCTTCTCTTGCAAACTTTTCCTTCTTTGCAACTTCTTCAATATTCGTGTCTATTAATTGGTTATTTTCTTTGACACGTACTTCATACTCTATTAAGAAAAAATCCCCTTCTTTAAGCTGTAATTTTTCTTCTGTCATAATAAATTTACTCAATTTAGTGTTTTATTTTATTTATTATTTCAGGATAAGTTTCATTTACCAGCATTATATCGTTCAATCCTAATTTGTCAAGCAATTCTTTTAGTTCATATTTATTATTCTCCTTTAGTATTTCTACTTCTACAAAGTTCCCAATATTTTCAACCTTGTCGATTGCAATCTCAAAGTTATTTATACGAAATATCTCTCTTTTCTTTTTTATTTTAATTACCGGTTTTAAACCCAACTCTTTAAATAATGATAGAATCTTTTTTATGTACTTTGAGTTTAATTGAACTACAATCTCTCTCCTTGTCTTAATTTTCTCATTTTTTCTTTTCCCTTTAAAAGTGATAAAAAACTTTCCGTCTTCCTTCCTAAGCCTTAATGCTTTGTCTTCTTTGTATAGCCTCATATCTTTGAAGTCTAAATATATATCTTCCTGTTCGATCTCTTTATGAATAGTTACGTTTAATTGTTTAATCTTTTCTTTTATTGTTTCTTCATTTTCTATTTTAAATTTTAATTCACTTTCAATCATTTTGTTTAAAACTTAATAATGCTCTTTTAATGCAGTCCATGGTATATTTGGCAATTTCTTCATTGATTATTCCCATACAACCAATTCTTATCATTGATTCTCTAAGCTTTCCAAATCCAGCTGCAATTTCAATGTTATATTCTTTACTCAATTTACTTATTAACTGGCTTGCTGCAATCTGGCTAGGCGTTTTTAGAGATATGACAGTTCTTGATTTAAATTCTTCTTTAGGGAATATTTCAAAATTCATTTCCAACGCACGTCGATAGAAAACCTCGGAACTTTTTTCATGTCTAGCGAATACATTAAATAAACCTTCTTCTCTTATCATTTCCAACGAAGTATCTAAAGCGTAAAAAAGTGGTATTGCAGGAGTGTAAGGGGTTTCAAACTTTGAATGAAAGTCAATATAAGATTTCAGATCAAAATAGCTTGTCTTAACATGTTTATTTTTTTCATATTTTTCAACACCTTCTCGGGACACAGATACAAGTGCTAGTCCTGGAGGGCAAGCAAGACATTTTTGGCTTGCTGTAACATGGACGTCGATTCCCCATTTATCAGTAGGGAGATTCACACCTCCTAATATAGAAACAGAATCTACAATTGTAATGGCGCCTCTATCTTTAGCAATTTTTAGAATTTTTTCTAAATCCCAAACAGTAACCCCTGTTGATGTTTCATTTGCAACAATTGCAACAACACTTATGTTTTTATGAATATCAAACAACTTTTTAACATCTTCATATGTTGGGCCCTGACCAAATTCATATTCGATTTTTATTACGTTGTTGCTAATTTTCGCTATCGATTTATATAATCTTCCGCTGAATTCTCCGAATACTGGAATTAGAACATTATCATTTATGTCTATAAAATTCGAGACTGCAAATTCAACACCGCCAGTTCCTGATGCAGATAATATAAATACATCATTATTAGTTTGAAAAACATACTTTATGTTCTCTTGAAGTTTAGAGTATAATTTGTGAAAATCCTCACTCCTATGGTTTATTATAGGTTTTTGCATTGCGCGCAAAGTTTCTTCATGCACGTTTGTAGGGCCTGGCACCATTATAAGCTTCTTCATAATATGTTATATTTGAGTCGTCTGAATATTTAAGGAGATAACATATTCTTTACTTAATACAAGCCATTTTTTAAATTCATACTTAACTGAAGAATATAATTTTTGTGTATTTAGTGTAACAGAAAATCGGTTTGATTTAAGGTTTTACTTTTTAGTGTTTTCTTTAACTGGACACAGTTTACTCATAGGAGACTGTGAATATGGTTACAATCGTTTTTTAGTCAATTTATTGACGAGCCAAGTTGTTATATTTTTAGGTTTGAGCTTTAGCAATGGAGTTAATATTTCTTTCATTACTAAACTCTAATATCTTTTACCACAGATTTACTATGACTTATTATAAACAAGACTTTTACTTACTTAAATAAACCTCAGAGCGCATCTAGTTACATTGTAGTTCCGATTAATATTTTGTATAATATTTAGATAGTTTTTAAGCAACATAAAACAATTACAAAATGAGAAATGGCTGAAGCTTTGAATTTTACAGGTGCTACAATAGTAGGATTGGTATACGATACTGGAGTTGTGTTAGCTGGCGAAAAAAGGGTAGCGTTAGGAAACTACTTATTGAGTAAAACAGGTAAAAAAGTTTTCAAAGTTTTGGACAATATTGGAATTGCTAGTGCAGGTCTTCTAGCAGATATGCAAGCAATTTCGAAAATTCTTGCTGCAGAGCTTAAGCTTAAAGGAGGAAGAGAAATAAAAGGAATACTAAAAAGCTACGATATTCACATGAATTTGATATTACAAGAGGCCGAAGAAATACAAAAAGATGGTAATACAAGAAAATTAGGTACATTGATAATTAGAGGAGATAACGTAATCATGATTTCACCCGCATAATAATGACAAAAGGAACAACTTCTTTCGGAAAGAGAAACAAGAGGCCTACGCATGGCAGATGTCGGAGATGTGGAAATCACTCCTACAATCTAACTAAAAAATACTGTGCTAATTGTGGATTCGGTAGAATAAAAAAATTAAAAAAATTAAAAAAATAGAATTCATATTACTCGTAATGTGGGCCGGTAGTTCAGTGGTAGAATGTCCGCTTGGCGTGCGGAAGGTCGTGGGTTCGAATCCCACCCGGTCCATGGGCCGGTCGTCTAGCTTGGTAGGATACTACCCTGACGCGGTAGGGGTCCCCGGTTCAAGTCCGGGCCGGCCCAAAGTTTATTTATGGGTTTAGGATTAATGGAAATATGCCGTATGAAGTTAAAAGCAAAGAAGAATTGCTCAAATTGGCTCCTTATGCTATAGAATGCAGAGTAAAGTACAACAAAGACGAAATAAAAATAAAATTGCGCACTAAAAAAACTCTATACACGTATAAGAGTAAAAGTCAAGAGGAGGTAAATGAAATCTTGAATAATATTAAAGTTAACATTAAAAATATTTGAATAGCCATACAAGAGATAATGAAATCAAAATAGGAATAGGCAATCCTGGAAAAACCGTATATTTTCGTGTCATGTAAATAGTTAAAAAGAAACCAATTAACAGCCCTACCAAAACTAGCAAATAGTAAAATAAGCCTTGCATTGCTATATTTGAAACTAGCACTGAATAGAAAACTAAATCACCAATCCCTATTTCTATGCTGCCCATTTTCAAAAACAATCCATAAAGAGTTAGATCTATATTTGGATCAATTCCTTTAGCTGATTCATCATAATTACCTCTCTGATTTAGTTCTTTTGATATTTTTCCTATAGGGCCAAAGAAAACTGAAAATACATCATAAATTGAAAATAGAATTAAAATTACGCTTATTTGTAAGAGGTTAAATACTGTACCTAATAAAGCTCCTACACTACAGGTTGTAATTATTAAGCTAACTGAATGATAAAAGTTGTTATTTGAATAAAATGCACCGTAAACTAAAAAACTCGATACGAGAATAATTATAAAAAATGAAAAACCTATCGAATTTAAAAAAATTATATCTGTGAGAGGGAGGACATAAAACAAGATAATATAAAATATAGAAAAACTGAGAAGCGAAACAATTAAATAACGTAATAAGATCAATTTTCTTTTAAGGATCATCATAAGTATAACAAGTGCTACAATAATCGCACCCCCAATTAATAATAATGCTTGAATAAAAATATACGATAATTGTGTAGTTTGAATAACGGTAATAATAGGATAAAGAAGCGAACCTTGCACTTCTAAGTATAGAGAGAAAAGATAAGAGAGAAAAAATACAGAGATAATTATAATTAAATATTCTTTTATGAAGATTACGTTATATTTCAAACGACTCACCTGTTTTGCCTATAGTTGCTTCTATAGACTCTTGTTCCTTTAAAAAATTGACCATTTCAATCATTCTTTCTGGTTCACCGTGTATAAAGAGAACCTTTCTAGGATTCACTTTCTTTATATAACTTATTATACCTTTCATATCAGAATGTGAAGACAAACTAAACCAATAAACTTTGGCCTTAACTTTTTCCTTAAAATTCTCAAAATCCAAAATACGGTTCTCTAATATCGTTCTAGCAGGAGTATGCTTAGCTATATAACCAACAAAAACAATTGAGTTCTTTTCTGACGCGATCACCTTTTTTATATAATGTATTGCAGGACCTCCTTTAAGCATTCCTGCAGGAGAAATTATAATGGCTGGTTCATTTACTACTTTTTTCCTATCCTTCTCATTATTGATAAAAGTAGCAAAGGAATGTGAATCTTCTAATAATTTGTAATTTTTAAAATACGTAGGATATTTTAGCATTATATTGCTAGCAGTTCTAGCCATACCGTCTAGATATATTGGATAATTTATATTGAATTTTCTTAATATACATAATACTTCTTGTGATCTTCCAACCGAAAAGGAAGGAATAAAAACGATACCGTTATTATCTAACGTTTCAATCACAGTTTCAATAAAATTGTTTACTACTGTAGTTCTGTCTATATGATTAATACAAGCATATGTTGATTCGCATATTAGTAAATCTACATCTTTATCTATTATATCTGCTCCATCTAATAATTCACTGTCATATACATTAAAGTCGCCTGTATAGAGTACTTTTTTGTTCCCCACATCAACACTTATGATCCAGCTACCTGGGATATGCCCAGCATTACCGACTTTTATTAAAAAATTCTCAATATTGAAAACGGATTTAAATGGAACTTTCTCCCCTTTTTCTAAAATTTTAGATATACTTACTTCATCGAATTGTAAATTTCCTCTAGAAATTTTTAAAAAATCTAATAATAATAGACGCATTAATTCAGCCGTTATATCATTATAGTAAATTCGTGGGGAAATTGCAGAGCCATAAATTAAGGGTAAACCGCCTATATGGTCAAGATGCGCATGTGAAATTATTATTCCAGCTAAATTTCTCAAGTTTACACTCAAAGGAAATTCAATCTTTGAATTAAAAGCTGCACCATAATCTAACAAAATAGATCGCCCATCATAACTTAATTCTATAGCATTTCTTCCTATCTCTTCTCCTCCTCCTAGTAATTTTACACGAACTGACATGGATGAATAAGTTATTTTGTATTACACTATTTATATATAATATGATAGTAATATAGGTTGGAATGAAAATAGTGATCCTCAAAGAAAATCAAAATGAGAAAAATAACGAAAGTATTTTCAAGGATAAAATTTTTATTACAGGTTTCCATGGTGTTGGAGCCGTAGGATATCTTACATCAAAATATCTCTCAATGCAAAAGAAAGCAGAATTTATTGGATACGTTACAATGGAGAGATTACCGATGATTATACGAATGGAAGATGATAGGATAGGCTTACCTTTTGAATTATATAGTTTTGATAATTTTATCGTGTTAGTTAATGAAGCTATGCCTGAAACTAAGCATGTATATACTTATACAAATAAAATTGCGAAGTGGGTTATAAAGAGTGGGTTTAAAATGGCCGTTTTATTTGGAGGGTTAGCTGAAAGAGTAAAAGAAGGAAGCGATATAAGAATAGCTTACACTAGCCAATTTAAATCAATTATGCAACCATTCGCTCCGACACTAGAGAAAAAGTTATCTATTATAGGACCATTAGCACTACTGTTAGCAAAATTTGAAGAAATGAAATTCCCCGCAGTTTGTATTTTACCTTATGCAAGAGTTTATGAATATGACCTCAAAGCAGCCCATAAAGCTTTAAAAATTTTGATTGAGCAATTCAAAGCGGAACTAGATTTAACTAAGATAGAACAAGATTTAGCACTTGAGAAAAAACTAGAATTAGACATTGCACAACAGTTGGAAAAAATAAAACAGCAGCCTCCTCCGGATAGTAAAATACTATATATGTAGCTTTACCTATATCCATCGAAGTAATTTTCAATCCTGTCCATTGCTTCTTTCAATATTTCAAACGATGTAGCATACGAAATCCTGAAATGGAATTCACCCCTACTTCCAAAAGAAGAACCAGGTACAATAGCTACGCCTTTCTTAAGTAATAATTCTTGAGCTAATGTATAAGAATCAACGTTTATGAGATATCGAGGGAACATATAAAAAGCTCCTCCAGGTTTATTTACAGCTATATTGTTTATCTTAGATAACCTCTCATAAACATAATCCCTTGCTTTTTTGTATTCTTCTACATATCTTTTATAAATTTTCTCGCCTAATTCTAAAGATTTTACTCCCGCTTTTTGAATAAACGGGGGTATACAAGTTAGCGTCTGTTCAACAAATGTTACTACCTTATTTATTATATCTTTGTTGGCTATTAAATAACCCAACCTCCATCCTGTCATAGCAAAAGCTTTTGAAAAACCGTTTATTGTTATAGTTCTATCAAAATCTAAACTGGCCGGTGAGATATGTTTACCTTCATAGATATACTTTTCATATATCTCATCGCTTATAATGTAAAGATTGTAGTCTTTTGCCAATTCAACCACATGCTCCATCTCTTCTTTAGTTAACACATAACCTGTTGGATTATGAGGAGAATTAATTATAATTGCCTTCGTCTTATCAGATAATTTGAAACTGATCTCATCAAAGTTTAATGAGAAATCATCATTCAAATCGTAATATACAGGCTTCCCCCTTGCTAGAATTATTTGACTCTCATAACTTACCCAACAGGGATTGGGTAAAAGAACTTCGTCTCCTTCATCCAACAAAGCAATTAAAGAAGCGTATATTGCAAATTTTGCTGGAACAATAACCACGTTTGATGCTGATGCAGGAATCAAGTTTTCTAAACTGGCTTTTTTTGCTATTGCCTCCCTTAGTTGAATAATTCCTTGTGAACTAACATAGTGAGTCTCGCCATTAATCATTGCGCGGTAAGCTTCCTCTATTATTTCTCTTTCAGTATTAAAATGAGGTTCTCCAACAGCTAAAGACAATACCTTAACTCCTTTGCTCTTTAACTCGTTTATTAAATCATTCAAGCTAACTGTAGCTGATCTTTTGATCGAATCGAGTATTGGCATATTAATTATCCATATAATTGAAATTTCTTATATCTTTCCTTTTAGCTCATCTATTATTAGCTGAGAGTTTTCTCGAATAAATCTAAGTAAATTTTTGTTTATATTTAAAATTAAGGGGTTTATGCCTTTAATTTCAATTAACGAAGATAGAAATTTAATTAATGAATCAAATCTTTTATCATAGAAAATTAATACATTAGAAAGATCATTAAGCTTCAAAATGGTTGATATTGAATTTTTCGTTATTTTAGTTACATACGAGCTAGTTAAATTTCCCTCCCACTGAGCGTTAGGAAAAGTTTCTGATAATTCTAAAGGGACAAGAATAAAAGGATATCCGTACATAGCTATTTCTATATTTTCTAGCAAGTTTCTTTCTAATTTCTGATTAAGCAAATTACACAGTAATTTAATTTCTC
Source organism: crenarchaeote SCGC AAA261-N23 (assembly GCA_000375685.1). Taxonomy (GTDB): domain Archaea; phylum Thermoproteota; class Thermoprotei; order Gearchaeales; family Gearchaeaceae; genus AAA261-N23. The sequence goes on along the minus strand of AQVQ01000012.1, from coordinate 14,786 downwards.
TACTCCTAATAAACGGTTTGGTATTAGTGAAGGGGAGTAAAATAAGAGTTTTCCCTGAAAATCTAAAATTATTTGATAATTTTTTATGATACATTATAACGTCGGGATGAATTGAAGAAAGCTTATCAAAGAAGAAAATTCCTCTGACCTCTGCTTTTGAAATTGGATGATACCTGATCAAATCTTCTATGTTATTTTTAATTAGAAGAAAAGCTTCAAAAAGGGAGGGATGAACCCTAGATTTCTCTTGTAAGTAGTTCCAAAGAGTCCCTTCCTTTATATGAAGTTTAATATTTTTAATTTCTTCTATTGAAACATACAAATTATGTTTTTCAAGCAATAGAATTCGATCTTCCTTATTCAATCTTTTAAGTTCTTGAACATCCCATTTTCTACAAACCTCACAATTACAAGGAAGATAGTCCATGTCTTCAAGTCTATACGTTCTGGTCCGTGTTAAATAACGGTCATCCTTAGCATAGATGCTATAGGCTGCAGAATCAAAACTATCAATCCCTAAAGCTACAATAAAAGGAAAGAACATTGGATGTCCAGCACCAAATAAATGAATAGGATATTGAGGCCCTAAAATAGATTTAACAACCAAAATCATTTTTAACACTTTAGAGTACTCATATTTCTCCATCAAACCGGTCGGACTGCCTATTGCGTAGATAGGATAATCGAGTTTTTTCATTTCAGTTGCGCACTTTTTTAACAAATTATAGTTAAAACCGCCTTGGATTGGAGCAACTATTAGAGAAGAAGATGACTCTAAAAATTTTCTTGCAATTTTTGCTCTTCTTATAGTTAAAGAAACGCTTCGTTTTGCTTTATTGAAATCAGAGGTTAATCCTGTTGGATAGTCTAAAATTGTGCATATATCACTTGAAATGCTAATTTGATATTTAAGAGATTTGAGAGGTGTAATACTTACTTCCCCGTATTTTAGTATCTGATAACCGCCAGAATCTGTCATTATGGGATAAGGAAAAGAAAAATATTCATGAATATTTATTTTCTTCCCCCTGAATTTTTTCCAAAGCAAATAAGCATTCGTGATTACAGCCTTGCATCCTAATTCCTTTAACCAGTTTATTATTTCACTTTTAGGGTTAACACTAATTACTGGAAACAAAGCTGGTGTCTCGATAAATCCTTTCTTAGTGTAAAGCTTACCTATTCTGGCTAGGAGAGTTTTGTCGATTATTTCGAAAGACATTAAGGTTATCGTTTGAAAAATTCATTACAGGCAGCTCTTACCTTGTCAGCTAACGGTCCGCTTCCTTCTACAGTGCCATCGCTATGAACTTTAATCTTGTCTGCGACTATTATTGTCTTGGAAACTTCGTCATATGTAACCAATCTTGGGAATATCTTCTCTAATTTATCAGCAAGTTCTTTTAAGTTATAGTAATGCCCTATAAGTTTTATCTCCCCTACAATCACTCCATGCAAAGCTATCAATGAATAAGAATTATTTTCGCTATCCTTTACTTCTGCTAATACTACATTAAATGTTTCAGGCTCTATTCCAACGACTTTACCTTTGTAAGATTTGCCCAATGTTGTAACAACCTCTACTTCTTTATCCACCAAATTTAATAATTCATTAATCACCCTATTTTTAAATGCTAACGACATTTGTTCTCAATATTAGTTTAAGTACTTAAAATTAATTAATACTTTCAATCTACTCTAACAACTATACATGTTGCAATAATAGTTTTCTTTAATCTATTAAGTAACCTTATCGTAACTGTATTGAACTTTAATCAGAAGAACTGAACTATCGTTTGAGATGAAATTAAGCAGATGTAAAGAATGTGGGTCTGAATTAATGAATTATCAGAATAGAATAGTATGCTCGAAATGTGGACTAGTTTATAGTCAATTGAATTTTTCGAATGAAATTATGACAAGCGAGGATAATAAGTATATACCTAGTTTACCTTTAGGAGGAAAATTATTAATGGCATCCTACAACATGTTTAAAGATTATCATAATAACACTTTAAACGAAAATCTTCAAGATTATCTCTTGAAGATTAAAAAACTCGATGATAAATTAAAAGCTTTTCAAGCTTCCACCAAGATAAGTAGCGAAATTTTGAATAATACAATGTTAATTTGTTCAGAAATAGGATTTGGAAGACAATTAGCAATAGACGTATTAACGCTTTATATGAAAGCAACAAAATTATTTAAAAACTCCAGTTTAAAATTTACTAAGCCTACAATAGCTGCAGCTTGCCTATTTGTAGCCAGCAGGCTACATGGCGGAGATAGAATCTTAAGCCTTTCAGAAGTTGTGAAAGTGTATAGTAAAGTGGGCCATAGAATAGTAAAAAGCAAGGTAGCATGGTGCGCATCAATAATTAATAAGAAGTTGATTGAAAAACCTATTCCTCATAAGCACGTTCTTAAAAATTATTTGGAGAGGTTCATAAACGTTTTACAAAAGGAAATGCTAGATGAAAGAAATAAAACTATTAAAATAACCAGTAAGATACCATTAAAGCTGTTTATAAATCTAGTAAAAGATGAAAGCTTAGAAATAGTAAATAAGTTTGAAACACTAAAATTACAAGGAAAAAATCCACTGATACTCGCGGCTACAATTCTTTATTTAGCAAATAAAAGTATCGCAGAAAGAATTGGAATAAAATCTTCATTAAGCCAAAAAGAAATAGCAAATGTCTGTAACGTTCCGGAATATTCAATACGCGATAATATCCCGTTTGTTCTAAAATTTATCCGTCAAGCACAAAATGCCGTATAAAATAGAGTTAGAAAAGTTCGTTAAAATATTAACGGAAAATAAAATAGGTTCTAGATTAATCAAAAAGATACTGGAGGATTTAGGTATTGATCGAGAAAAAATAAATGAATTAACGAAGGATATTAAGGAAAGCGATGAAGAAGAATATTCTGGATTAGCTGCATTAGAGAAAGATGTTCTAAGCTTAAGCTTTGATTTAGCCAATCTTAAAGCCAATCTGAACTCATTAAAAAGCAAAGTAGATTTTATAGAGAGAAAGCTGGCAGAAGTGGAGAATAAAACTAACAGTTTATATTCAATTATAAATGAAAACCTGCCTTTTCTTTTAAAGAAGGTTGACGAAAAGTAATTGTAATAATTGTAAGGTATTTAAAAAAGGAGAAATATTGAAACTGATTTGTCCTTATGAAGAAAATGAAATTGGGCTGGAAAAGAAAAAAGAATGTAGAAGTAAAATACTTGAACTTGTCCTTAAAAATCATCTAGAATTTGAAAAGATCCATTTTCTAGGTAATAATATTGTTAAGACATATGATAAAAAAATATTAACCAAGTATATTAATAATGTTAAATTTATATATAGTAAAAAATTTAAATTACTTTATAGTCATATTTTCAATTTAAATAGAATTGATGATAAAAAAATAATATTAGAACCAGTTGAATTTTTAATGAATAATAATAAATTTAGGCATTTTCTAATAGAAAAATGCAGAAACATAAATAGCTTAGAATTTTTGTATAATATAGCACTATATTTAGAAATGGGATATGATATAGATGAGACTTATTATAGAATTTTCGAGCCTGATATCAACATTGACGAAAGCTGGTTTGCAAATATAAGCATAATTAAAGAAATAAAAAATTTACCATGCGCAACAATAAAAATCATAAGAAAAGGAAGTAGTTATCTCTACTATATTTCTTTAGAAGAAAGTTTTCAATATGATTCTTCTAGTCTTAAAAAGCTCGGCGTGCTTTATAAAATGGCTGGACCGAGCGATAATCTAAAAAGGTTAGCAGCAGTCCTTGAAGACGATGATGTGCAGGAGATATATATTGATCGAGAAAATTCATGGATATATATTGATCACATAAAATTCGGTAGATGCGATACTAATGTATTTATGAGCTGCGTAGACGTTGAGAAATTTAAAACAGCGATAAGCTTGATTAGCGGAGAAGAAATAAGCATAAGCAACCCCTCTATAAAGATTAATGTAATTGATTCCAATGCAAACTTTAGGATAGCAGTGGATGTTTTCCCTATTGTATTGAATACGGCAGTTGATATTCGTAGATTTACTTCAAGAATGTTATCAATTAGAGATTTAATTAGACTAGGTAGTATTGAACCAAAAATTGCAGCGTTTTTAATATATTGTGCAAGAAAAAGGTTATCTATAGTTATATGTGGGGAACCAAATAGTGGCAAAACTACGCTAGCAAATGCTATATCTGAATATTTGCCTAAAGAATGGAGAAAAGTATATATTGAGGATGTAGAGGAGGTTTATGCATCTACAAATTTTAGTAAAGATAAAAGCGTATTTATCAAAACCAGCTCCATAGATGTTCCTGAAAAATATTCTAGTAAAAGCATGGAAATAGTAAAGTTGCTACATAGATCTCCTGATTGGATTTTTCTAGGTGAAATTCAAACTAAAGAACACTCTCAAGCTGCATTCCATGCGCTGTTAGCAGGGCTAAAAGGAATGATGACTTGCCATGCTTCTTCAGTACCAGAATTAATTAATAGGTGGATTTACCAGCACGAAATTCAGCCGATCTGTATAAACTCACTAGATCTTATAGTATATATGGAAAAGAGTTTAGAGGAAAATAAGATAATAAGAAAACTCAAAAACGTTTTTGAAATAGAGATTGATGAGAAACATCAGCAAATCAATTTTAAAGAAATCTACAATTCAACCATGACTAACTTTTCATTAGATGAAGAAAACTTGCTTAAGCTAAGATGTATTAGAAAAATAATGGCCACATGTAACTGTGATATTTACGAAATAATCAGCGATATTATGCACATTGAAGAAAGTATTAAAAATGGATAGTTCCGAACAATTTAAAGAGGTTATAAGATATCATCATAACACTTTACAGTATCTTTTAATCATTATTAAAGCTTTGTTATTGAAATCTGCCGGTTTTAATTTAACGAGAACACTTATGCTCTTATCACCTCAAATAAAGGTTATTGATTTGGAAAAACTAATTACTAGGGGCATAAACGGAGAAAAAATTTTGTTGCTGCTTCTCAAAAAGATTAGAAACATAGATATATTTCCAATAATAACTGAATACTTTATCAATAACAAGATAGATATAGAGAAAGTAACATTATTCTTAGATAAATTAAGAATGGATATAGATAATTATTTAAATAAAATGGATTTATATTTAGCATCATTAATTATAGTATATTACTTTATTCCGATATTGGTGATATTGTTAATAATATTTTGGAATATTAATGCACAATATCTATTATTTGTTTTTATATTAGCTATCTCATTTATTTGGAATAAATTCACAAAATAATGTTGAGTAATAAAAAATATGGCAATATAAAATATATCATTAGTCAAATAGTTTCAAGAAGCAGAATATATAGCATGGAAAAGATCGTGATTGACTTGCTAAGAGAAGATCCAAGACTTAATGAAGTATTGAAAGAAGAGATTAATCTCCTAAATAAAGGAATTCCAGTACATAGAATTCTTAAACTTTTTAAGTTAAAATACAAATTACTATCCGAATTAATCGAGCTGAGCGCAGAAATCCCCAATCTAAGTAAAACAATCAGAAATGATTTGAATAAAATTTTCAATGCCTTATACAGTATAAATCAAGCTTATTATAATATAATAAGCTTTTTTGCCGCTTTCGAAAAGAAATTTTATATAATGAACATATCTATAGCTGTTTTTTATTCCATCATGCCTTGGCTAATTCAATTCATTAATATATCCAAGAAAATAAACGGCTTAATTGTCAGCAGTTATATTTTCCCGAATATGATTGTAATTTTATTTTATTATTTCATAACAATATTCATTACGATACTTGGGATGAATAAATTTTATAGCTATTCTAAAATCTTGAAACATGTTCTGATTGTATCATGCATATTCTGGCTAACACAGCTAATGATTTTTTCTGTTCTAATGCTAATATTGTAGCCGTTTAAATATTATAATAAAAAATAACTTTGATATGAAAATTAAATTAAAAAAGAGACGAGGATCACCTATTATCGAAGAGGGATTACTGTTAGGGATTGCAGCTGTAGCATTCTCAATTGTATTAAGTATAGTTGCGGGGGTTTTGTTAGGTTTAAAAGATTATTATACTTCAATGTTTAACAACGTAGGCAATTCAATGGGTAATATCATTACTCAGATTAACAATATCTTGTCACAAATTGCTAAATGGATAGGAATAACTTAGAACAAAAACCCCTAAAGATAAAATTTTTGGTTAGAAAAAGAAAATTAACTTATTTTTTTATATCAGTTTTAGGAGTAAATCCAGAACTAATATCAAATCTAGATAAGAATCTTATCATTGACCTAATAAATGAAATAAAGAGCCAAAAATTTAACATAATATTCTTTACTGATCTAACAATTGATAAAGGTCTTAATAGAAGTTTTTTATATGCGCTTATATGGTATAAGGCCATATTAAAAAAACCTAAAGATCTAGATTTTAAATTTAATATTATAAAAGTTAAATTAGATTCGGTTTTCGGTCATAGAACAAAGATATTCAATCCTAAGAAGGTAAAAAACTTACTAATCAACAGATTCGAATGTTTAATTTCTTAAAAAAGAAGAAAAATAATCCCCCTGTGGATAGTTCTCCCATTATACTAGCTCTTAATATTGCTAGATTATTTAACGATCTAATTAGCATTTTAAATCAAAAGGAACAATATATTCCATTAGGCATCGACCCGTATGCTAAGGTTGAAATAAAACTTAGCATCAAAAAAATTAAGAACTCTTTTATACTATATAATAAAAATCTAAATATTAAAGGATTCATATATTATTTAGTTAATAAACTGAAGAACTTTAGAATTATTTTAATTGATGCTAATAATGAAATTGTTGAAACTCATTATGCTGATTACTCTGTATCAGAGTCAATTAACTATATTCTAAGTGAACTTTACAAGAAAGATCCAACCTTTGTAATGAAAACTTTAACAGAGCTTTTCAAATATAGCTGTAATCTGACAAATCAAGAAGCAGATTTATTATTTAATGTTATCAAAGAATTGCATCGTCCTCAAGATTCTGAAGATCTAGGAATTTCAAATTTGTTAGATCATATAAAAAACATGGTACTTAGAACGCCTTTTGAAAATGAGATAAGATACTCACTTATTACAAAGCTGACCAACGTAAATAAAGTAATAGAGAGTATCAAAATAGAAAAGAAAACTATTGAAAGAAAAGCATTGATACTGCCATTGGGTGAGGCTGTATTTACAAATTCAAAATTTTTTATTATAAGTTTGTGCATTCATTACTTACTTTACTCAGCATCAGAAAATAATATCCTATTTATACTTAACACTAACAGAGAAGTTCTTAGAAATATGTTTAATATAAATATTAACATGACTGATTTACTATATAACATACTTAATAGTGACAATATAGTAAATGTATTTTTAGTAGACGACATACCAGAAAACTTGCAACTAAAATATTTCAATCTTATCTTAATGAACAGAAAAGATCTAAATAATTATATAACTAGGAAACTAAGCCTATTCATTCAAAAGAACGTAATAAATGAATTATATCATTATATAAATAAAATAAAAGAAAGTGAGAATATAATGATAATTGAAAACAAGTTTATATATTCGATAAAATTATATAAAAGTGAAAGTATAAATATAAATGATAATTTCTTTATATTATTAGGATAGGCTATTTATAATTTTATTGTATTTTTCTAAAAGATTTTTTTTACTCATATAATTTATCCAATCAACTTCACCTTTAAATTTTTTAGCAAATGATCTGGGATTTATTAGAAATTCTTTGATCGATCTGGCAGAAAATATATCATAAATCTTGATCTTATCTTTATATTTTTCTCTTAAACTGGAACTTATAAGACCTATCACCTCAGCTTCAACATTCTCTTTAATTTTATGACGCTCTTTGTATTTTTTACTTAACGAGCAGACTAAGCTGAAAGGATTACGTCTTACAACAAAAATTGTGTTGAAATTAACCAAAGATAATTCATCTATGTGAGAGTCAAGTATTGAATTATTGATCGAGGTAAAAAGGGTTGGTAAAACCTTTTTAACAGCTGAAATATTTACTATTTTAGATTTGCGATAATTATCGTAGCCTTTGTATAAATTAAAATAATATAATAATGTGTTTATATTAAAATAATTTAAATTAAAAGTTAAAGATAAATTTAAAGAAATATGTGATTTGCCTACACCAGGCGTACCTAGTATTGCTATGTTCAATCGCTACTCTTTTCCTTTTCTTCTTCCTCCTTTGGCGCCTTTGGAGAAGGTTCCTTTGATATTTTTGAAGCTGCTACTATTTCATCTATTCTTAGTATAGTTGATGCAGCTTCTGTTGCTGCTGTTAATACTTGCAACTTTACACTATACGGTTCTATAACACCTAACTCGTATAAGTTAGCTGGTTTACCTGTTAATCCGTTTATGCCAAAGAATTTTCCATCCGTTTTTGTATGAATCGCCCTTAACTCAGCTAAGATATCTATAGGGTCGACTCCTGCATTCTCAGCTAATACTCTCGGGATGCCTTCTAGTGCATTTGCAAAGCTCTCTATGGCAAGTTGCTCTCTACCTCCTATTGTCTTTGCAAACTCCCTTAATTCTCTAGCAATTTCTATTTCAATTGCCCCTCCCCCTACACATATTTTAGGTTCTTCTATCACATCAGATACCACACTTAAACCGTCTATTATTGAACGTTCTGCCTCATCAACTAATCTTTCCAATCCTCCCCTTATTAAAATGCTAACGGCCTTGGGATTTTTACAACCTTCAACAAAAACCATTTTGTCTTCTCCGACTTTTCTTTCTTCTACAAGCTTAGCTTCGCCTATGTCGGATAAAGATAAGTCTTCTATATTACTGACTATTTTAGCTCCTGTAGCTAACGCTAATTTCTCCATGTCAGATTTCTTTACTCTTCTTACAGCTAAAATGCCGCTTTTTGCTAAATAGTGCTGAGCTATATCGTCAATGCCTTTTTGACAGAAAACAACATTTGCATTAAGAGATTTGATCTTGTCAATCATATTCTTTAATATTTTCTCTTCTTCTCCTAAGAAAGCTTTAAGTTGAGAAGGATCAGTTATTCTAATTTCTGCATCTATTTCAGGCTTTTCTATTTCTAATGGTGAATCAAGAAGAACGATTTTAGCATTTTCTATACGTTTAGTCATACCTGGATGAACAACCTCTTTATCTATAATTATCCCATTAATGAGTTTAGTATCATAAAGACTGCCTCCTTGCTTCTTTACAATTTGTATTCTGTCTAAGTCAGCTATTCTTCTTCCATCCCTCTCCTCAGTTATCTGTTTAACTGCTTTTACGCATATTTCAGCTAAGTAATCCCTTACTGCCCCTACAGCTTTACCATGAATGGCTGTTAGACATACCTTTTTAAGTATTGAATCATCGTAAGGATCCACTTGTATCACATATCTCTCTAATAATTCTTTTGCTTTTGCTAATGCTTTTTTATAACCTGCTACAATTAAAGTTGGATGAACGTTCTTTTCTATTAAAGCTTCTCCCTCCCTCAGTAATTCTCCAGCTATAACAACGGCGCTTGTAGTCCCGTCACCTACTTCGTCATCTAAAGTTTTAGAAATTTGAACTAATAATTTTGCTGCAGGATGTTGAACTTCTATTTCGTTTAAAATTGTGGCTCCATCATTTGTTATTGTTATATCACCTATGCTATCCACCAACATTTTATCCATTCCCCTAGGACCTAATGATGTCTTTACAGTTTCCGCAATAGCTCGTGCTGCAGCTACGTTTGCTCTTAAAGCTTCGAACCCTGTAGTTCTCTGTGAACCTTCTTTTAGTATGAGAACGGGTACCACCGCAGAAGGAGATGCGAGTGCCATGTTTAAGCTAATTTTACTATTTATAGGATGTGATATTTAACTTTTTCATTTTCAATTTTTATTAATATAATATTATATTTGTCAAATTATGGGAAGGATTGTTAGTAAACAAATAAAGAGGATTGGCATGCTATTGTATGAGAAGAGAAAAGATTTGTTTAGTGGCAAGTTCGATAATGTTAAAGAGGCATTAAAAAAGCATTTTGGCAACAGGCTCACCAAAAAAGAAAGGAATAAATTAGCAGGATATATCGCTAGATTGGCCAAATATGAAACTGATAATGAAAAAATAAGTGCAGCTGAATAGAGCCCTTCTTTATTAAAGCTTTTACAATATGGAAAAATGCTATATTATTAAGTATAAATCAATCGAAATAGGGATTACACTAAAACGTGTAGAGGATTTAAGACCGCATGAGGAAGTTGATATACGCCATTTAACAGGTATTATGCATGCGTTAATTACTTTGCAATTGATCAGACACCCTATTATTGTAGATAAGCATACTAATGTAATTCTTGATGGCGCTCATAGATTTGAGGCCTTAAAAAGAATCGGATGCAAGACCATTCCTGTCTCGTTAATGGACTACAGTGATGAAAGGATTATTATTCTTAAATGGATTACAAAAATACACACTGATAATAAAATGTGCGTTGATAAAATTCTAGCTAAATATTCAGATAAAGTCTTAACATCTAAAGGGGAAAAACTTCTTAAAGATCTTGTACAACTGAGCGAGCCCGCTCTATTTTACAACAATCTGTTCATACTACAAATGAATGAACATAAAGGAATATTGGATAAATTAATAAGCGAAATTAAGAGTAGGTTTCCAAAATTTGAATATATAACAGAAGAGGATTTTCTGAGAGAAGTGGCAAATCAAACACGATCTGATTATCTTTATATATTACCTCGAAAAGTAACTAAAAAAGAAGTGATTGAAGCAGCTTTGGAGGCCAGACTTTTTCCTCCTAAAACTACACGACATTTTTTCCCGGCAAAAGTTTACAATGTTAATTATCCATTAAATTATTGCTTACACGATAATTTCAATGAAATTAATAAAAAATTTTACGAATATCTACTAAATAAGAAATTAATAAAAAGAGAATCGCCATGTAATATGGAAGAGAAGATGAATACAGATGTCTGCTTCATCTTCGAATAATCAAATAAAAATATCATTGAAGGGTGTTCTTAAAGGTTTAGCTAAAACTGGCGAATTAGAAATAAGTGTAAGTAGCCCAATATATCTTGAAAACTTATTAAAAAAAGCATGTGCAATTCTTGGAGAAGAGTTTGAAAAACGGATTTTTAACGAGAATGGAGAAATATCTTCGGATATATTACTTGAATATGAAGGAAAAATAATAGTTGCTAGAAGCAATAAAAATTTACTTGTTAAGAATGGCGATAAGCTAGTTATTTTCTCCTTCGTGCATGGAGGATAATTCAAAAATTATAATGCGTAAAAAGCATTAATTGAAATATTCCTAATTTCATTTTGTAACAATTTGTAAATTTTGTTTCTAAACTTTGCAATATAATATATGGAATTAGAACCGCATTTGTTACAACTTCGAACAAGGCCAGTATGTCTATTAGCACATTTGTTGCAGACAGAAACAATAAAATTCAACTCAATAGTTCTTATTTTTCTTTCTAACAAAATCATATATAGCTTAACAAGTCCATCAGTTGTTGGCATATTATTTAACCAAATTACGAAATCATATCCGCCCGTTAAATATGTAGCTATAGTTGATTCTTTCTCTATACGTTCATCAAGCGAAACAAATTTAACACAGGGTGGTAAAATACCATATGACAACCCATTAAGAGTCATATAGGCTTTAAAATTAGACGGTAAGGAAATAAGCGATTTTAATAAACTTTTATCTAAAAACTTAAAAGAAGATATTCCGTCATTTACGCTACACAATTTTACTGAATAACCCGTATCACTTTGCAAATCGTTTATTGTTTTCCCAATGATGCCAAACACTCTTTTATATTCTTTGAAAATGGATTCATCATCTATAATCGTTTTACCCGTCAGTAAATAAACGTACTCAAAAGCGCCTACCAAGTTTATCATAAAATTGAAAGTTAAGTTGCTTGCAAGATTATTTGAGTTTAATGACTTTTTACAAATATCGTATTTTCTATCAAAAAGTTTGAATATATCTTTAATGATCATTTGTAACTTATCGTAAAATAGCTTTTCTTTATACCTAACATCTATAAAAATTTTAGGCAAATTTAAGGAAATTAAGGAATTAACATAAGCTGCGTCCATTTCAGGTTCTAATACGCAATGAAATGCTGTTAGATTTGTATCAAACGAATTGTGTATTACGAATGATGGCAAGACTTTCATAAAGGGTAGAATAAAATCAAAGCAATCTTTTTTTAAAGAGGAACGAGCTGAAATTTTCAAAATTAATTCAGAAAGCAAACTGGTCTTGTTACCTAGAGACCCAAACTCAGATAAATAATATGGTTCAAAATCGCTCATGAATTCATACATTTCATTTACAGCGAATGTTATAGATAACTTCTTATATAAAAAAGCGTCGTAAAAGACTTTATTTAACCAAAATACAATTAATTTATTCATGAACTCGTCTTTTTCATAGTCCATTCTCTTATATGACAGTAATAAGTTAATCCCGCCTAATGCCTTTTCTATAATTTTCTCCATCATATTCAGCTTTCTTGAAAAAGCCGATATTTCATTTGGGATATTTATTTCCAAATACCCATCAATAATGTCGTGCAAAAAGCTTGAAATAGTTGGGTATAAATATATATAATTATTGGGGAAGCTAATACTTGCGCCTCGATTATATAGTATGGATTTTCCGAATTAAGTAGGCTTATAAAAAATAACGCATCAGCTTCTTTAGATATTGAATAAATACCGCTTGGAAATATTATGACTGGAATATTTATATGGTTCTTTATCTGTCTTATAGTATAATTCATTATATTTTCAGATATGCCTGTTGAACCACCTACTAACAGAACAGGCGAATTTAGTTTTTCCACAAAATTTTTTATTACATGTAGTCTTTTTTCTTCAAACTTTTGAGGGTCTACTAATGGTAAATATATAGGTTCTTTGCTTGCAATTTTTTCATGTAAAATTTTTTCAATCTTGCCTATTTTCATTTTATGAGTCCGCTATAATATTTGTCTACGAATAGATTGTAAGCATCTACAGGCTCATTACTTAATCGTAATTCAACAGTGGCGTTCAATGAGCATGAGCCGCATCTCACAGTTGCCTGATTCTCCTCTTCATCTATGTTAACAAATACAGCTTGCTTACCACATCTAGGGCATATGAATACTTTAGGTATTTTCCTTATCACTTTCTTAACAATCTTTTTCCTTTTTCTACGACCCATTATTCACTCCTCTTTATCAATATGTATGCTATTATACCTAAAAGTGATATGACTGAAATTATATAATATAAATTATTTAGCAATGACACTATATCCATTAATCGTTCTCACCTCTATATCTTAACAGGCTTGTCATATTTATTATTTTTGAACATAATATCGAATAATTCATACGGTTTATCGATGCACAAACTTGGATCATATTTTTCATTTTTTATGAAACATGCTATTAAGTGATAACAAGGTTTTTCTTTTTTATTTAGGACCGATCTTAAAAAACCCGAACAAGAGCACCACGTGTTTTTTACTACTAAATAATTCATCTTTCTTCCCTTGATGTAATAAAATTCCTTCGAAGAAGATTCACCTTTAATCTTTAAGATTTTATTTTGTGCTATTAGTTCTTTAGCTTTCATTATTTTATTTGGTTCAATATCACTTCTGTAAAAACGCTTCAAATACATCTTGATTTTCCTTTCTAAGTTTGTCATACCGATATGGGACTGCCAGGATTTGAACCTGGGTCACCAGGGCCCGAGCCTGGCAGCCTAACCAAGCTAGCCCACAGTCCCATTTTATATATTACATTTTTATTTCTTATTAAATTTGGATAGCAGGTTCAATAAGTCTTAAATTTGTCTTAAACAACTAATTTTATGCATAAAAACGAAGACTACCTTATATTACTTGGAAATAATATCCGCCTAAATTTACTAAAGAATATATATTATAACGAAGGTTCGACTTTGAAAGATTTATGTTATTATTTGAAGATACCTTCTTCAAAATATAGCTTATTGCTTTATCATGTGAGGAAATTAGTCAGGCAAGGGATTATATATAAGGATAAGAATGAAAGGCTCTATTTAACTAAAAATGGTAAAATATTACTAATCATGCTGACCCAGATAATGAACCTTATGCTAGAAAAAAATTATAATGATTCTTTCTTGTTTTTTAATGATGGGAGTAACATAAAGTTAGATGTCAATGTTATTTCAAGCTACTTAATGAATGAACTTAATATAGGTACTGAAGACTCTCTAATGTTATCACAGCGATTGTTTGAAGAACTAAAAAGCAGAGGCAAATTATATTATACTTTAAATTCATTAATGCAAGAAATAATTAAGATTATTATAAAGAATAATATATTAAATTCACATCAATTCTTTAATAAGTTATTTATTACTGTTATACCTGATGAAATTTCAGCCGAAAATTATGTTAAAAAAGTTTATGAAAGTTTAGGATTTGAATACTTTTTAAACAAGATAGCATCTCATTCGCATTTGGAATATCTTAAGAATAATTATATATATTTATACCCAACTATTTCAAGCTTTTTGCACGACATTATTGATGGGTATTTGGAAATAAATATCCCAAATGAAATATCGGC
>AQVQ01000011.1 GCA_000375685.1 crenarchaeote SCGC AAA261-N23 | reverse complement strand
GTAAAATGAGTGCTTCAAATCCAAGAAGTGCAGTTTACTTAACAGATGACGATAAAACAGTTAAAGAAAAAATAATGAAATATGCTTTTTCAGGAGGACAAGCTACAGTAGAGCTTCACAGAAAACTCGGAGGAGATCCAAGCATAGATGTAAGTTTTCAGTGGCTTTATAGTTTCTTTGAGGAAGATGATGAGAGAATTAAAAAATTAGAGGAAGATTACCGTGCAGGGAAACTTTTATCAGGCGAAATGAAGGAAATCTTAATTGAAAAATTGATAAAATTCCTTGAAAAGCACAGAGAAAAAAGAGAAGAAGCAAAAGAAATCATTCATTTATTTATGAAGGAAGGGGAGCTTGCAAAAATTATGTGGAGTACTAAATTTTAAAATGAAGTGGTTCATAACAGGTAATCCAGGTTCTGGAAAAACAACTTTAGTAATGCTAATAGTAGAAAAATTAAAGCATGAAGGAATAAACATAGATGGTTTCATAACAAGGGAAATAAAGGAAGGTAATGTAAGAACAGGTTTTCAAATTATCGATGTTAAAACAAGAAATAAAGGATTATTAGCTTCAAAAAAACTAAAAATACACGGTCCTCGTGTAGGAAGTTATGTTGTTAATCTAGAGGATATCGAAATTGTGGCTGTTCAAGCTTTAGAGAGAGCTTTCAACAGTTCTGATGTAATAATTATAGATGAAATAGGTACAATGGAACTTTTCAGTAGCAGTTTTAAGAGCATTGTGAATAAAATATTGAAATCGAATAAAAACTTACTTGAAATTTCAGCAGCTTTGTAATAACCTAAACTTTCAGCAATATCCCTTTGTATTCTCCAATACGGATCTTGGTCTATTGCAGCAGGAATAAGACATCTCTTCGATTCAAAGAAAGTTGGCACTATCTGTATTGCAGGATAGAACAGAATTCCAATGTTACTGCTTTCTTTAAAGCCGAAAACAGCTTTTACTGTAGAAAAATTGACCTTTTTTGCTATTTTTATTGCCATTCCGTACATGTTTCCTATGTATTCACTATCTTTGAATATGAAAGTCTTATTTGGATCAAAACCAACAGCGATTATATCTAGAATGTTATCGTATGCCCATTTCTGCACTTCTTCATAACTTAGTTCCTTTTCTAAAAACTTCTCATCATCTGTAATCTGAATGTAAAGATTTACATTGAACTTCTCTTGAAGCCATTTAGTAAAATAAAATGGAATTAAATGGCCGATATGCATAGGACCACTTGGGCCTCTTCCTGTATATAAAAAGAAACCTTTTCCTTTTTCGTAATCACTGAGCACAAGCTCTAAATCTCTATGTGCGTAAAAGAATCTCCTTCTAAGCATTACATTCAAGTCATAGGTATATTTCTTTATTGTGTTTATAATTTCATTATCAATTAACTTCATTCCAAAATCTTTTACTAACTTATCATAGTCAACTTTACCTTCAACTTCCCAAGGAGTTACTTTAAACCCTTGCATATAACTTAATCTTAGATTGTGTTTTGTTTTATATAACTTATTAAAAGATTTATTAAAAAAGTGTTCACTGTTTGGTTTTAAACTTAAAGGAAAATTGCATGATTGAGATTTTGTAAATTTATGAACTGTATTAAAATTCATATCGGTTTAAATAATTCTCAATCAATCATTTTCACAACTATTCAAAGCCTCGCCCTTTTAGAGCATGAAGAGGTCAGAATATAATGAAAGGCATGCATTTATTGCAGAGAAATTCGCTTTTTTGAATAATGATTTGAAACTAATTCAACTGGATAATATCAAGCTTTTTATATACTTACCCAAATCCTCATTTTTTGCAACAATAAAAGATACTCTTTTAGGTGTAAAGATATTTAATTCATTCAGTTCTTCATTCAGTAACTCAGCATATCCTCCTGATGCTTTGACCAAAATTAGTCCTGCTGCAATATCTAAAAACCTAATTCTTTTAAATGGAACTATGAAGGCATCGATAGTTCCTAGCGCTACATATGAAAGTTCAAGTGCCAAAGACCCTAAGAATCTTAGATATCTGAAATTTTTAAAGATTTTAATTAAATTGTCAATATTAGGATCGTTAACATCTATTATTTTCAAATCACTTCCTACAACAAGTTCTTTATAGTCAATGTATGGGCTTTTCTTTAATGCCTTACCATTAATATAAACTTCTTTAGTATCAGTTAAAATCAAATCGCCATTAGCTAAATTTATTATTCCTGCAGCAATTGCATCCCTGAATTTATCACCTTTGAAAAGGGCTATGGACGAGGAGTAGAAAGGAATTCCTCTCAAAGCATTTATACTTCCGTCAACTGGATCAACAATCGCATTTAAGTCTCCATTATTGATTTCTAAAATTCCAGCTTCCTCGGTTAAAATTTTGTTGCAATAATCCTTAATTGCATCAATTACAGTTTTTTCCACTTCTTTATCAAAATACATAGTTACATCAGTTCCATAACCGATTCCGATTTTTTTAGAAAACTCTCGACTTGATCTAACCTTATCGAAAGTCTCTTTAGCCTTGATTAAAGCATTTTTTATTATCTCTGTATAATTCATAACATTAAAGTTCTTTACTTAGCTTATAGATTTTAATTCTTTCAATAAGCTCAAAATATTTTTTAAAGTATTATTCCTTTCATTTCCCATAGGTAAACCTAAGATAAGTGCATCTATTTTCATCTTTAGTATTTCAATGATTCTTTCTTCAACCTCATTTGGGTTTCCGCAAATAGTTGTTTTTATTATATCTTCTTCGCTTAGAATTTTTCTTGCTTCTTCTGTTTTTTCCTTAATTAAGTAGTTTCTTATGGTATTCCTTTTAATTTCATCAAATCCGTACATTTCGATTGCAGATCGTGATAAGCCTGCATATATGATGCTTGCACTTTTTCTAGCATTTTTTAATGCTCTTTCATAACTTTCATCTATAAAAGTTTGTGCAATCACAAATTTCTTGAAATCTTTATTTGCATCGCCCAATAATGAAAGAGCTTTATTAATATGTTCTGGATAAGCTAAATTCAATATTACACCATCAGCTATCCTTTTTGACAAATTAATAAGGTATTTTCCTTGTGCACCAATATAGACTGCTATGTTTACCTTATTCTCATTGAAGATTTTTTTAACAATGTTTATTCCTTCGACCAACTTTCTCAATGAACCTTTTACTGAGATATTCTCTTTAAAAAGAACTAGCCAATCTCCTGTGCTTATTCCAAGAAAAATTCTATTATTAGTTTTATATATTTCAAGGAAAAATAACGCAACATCCTTTGGGTCGTTGAAAATAAAATTGGTAACAGCTGTTCCTAAAGTTATTCTTAACTCAGAGATTTTCGAAAATAATGTCTTAAAATCTTGACCTTTATGATAATCGCTTAAAGTAATTAGCTTAATGCCTTCATTTGTTGCCTTTAAGGCTATTTCATAATCTTCATCTATATTATTCGTAGGTATAATGGATATTCCTAGTTTATTATCGATGTCCATTTCAAGCTTTTATTTTATTTATCTTAAATTAGTTTTAGCATGTCCCAAAAACTTAACGGAATCGATGTTGAAGGATTGAATAAAATGCTTGAGGAAATTTCTAAAGAAAAAGAAAAAGTTAAGGAATTAAGTGTTTGGAGAACAAGGGTTAGATGGCTTGGCGGATTTAAATCTAGAGCCTACATGAGAAGGCATGCTTTAGATGTTGATGAGGTTTCAGATATCTCTGGGATAGATACTGCACAAAATGCTGTTGAAACGTTGCTTGCTTCTCTTGGAGCATGTATAACAACAACTTTTATTTTGATAGCTACAAAGCGAAACATAAGAGTTGATAACTTAGAGCTGGCTATTGAAGGATACATCGAAAATATTTTGGTTTTTCTCGGAATAGAGAAAGAAGGAAATCCAGGTTTCAACAATATCATTGTAACAGCTTACATAAAATCAGAAGCGGATGGGAAATTATTGGAAGAGTTATTTATTGAAGCTATCAGAGCTTCTCCAGTGTTCAATACATTAGCAAAAGGTTCACAAATAGACTATAAGATTAAGACTTTTTAATATAAGAATAAAAGATTAACGCTGTTTATTAATTCATGAACATATATTTTTTGTGATGGGAAAGGTTATAAACGGACTTGATATAGAATCACTTAGTTCTCTGTTAGATGAGGCAAGGAAAAATAAAGAACTCGTTCAAAAGATTAGCAAGTGGTACGCAAGAGTAAGATGGGCAGGTACAGGATTCACATTCAATTCATACGTTAGAAATCATTCATTCACGATATCGGAACCTTCCGAATTAGGCGGTCCAGATAAAGGACCCAATGCAGTGGAATATGTAATTTCTGCTTTAGGAGCATGCTATTTAACGGGTTTCATATTGAATGCTACGAAACGAGGAGTAAATATAAAAAACTTGGAGATTGCATTGGAGGGAGAAATCGATAACATTCTTGTATTTTTAGGCATATCCAATGAGGGGCATCCAGGTTATAGGAAAGTGATAGCAAAGGCATATGTTGAAGCTGATTGCGATGAAAAAACTTTAAAAGAGATATGGGAAGAAACGGTAAGGACATCGCCTGTTGGAAATACATTAGCAAGAAATGTTGAGATTGTACCACAGTTAAGCCTAATAAAATGAATATTATAGTTTAAAATCAGCATTAAATCTTTCATTTTTTAATTTTAGTTATTCAGTATTTAGATTCTATATAAAGACGCCAGCCGAATTTCTAGTCTAACCACAATTAATCGTTTCTGATTTAATAACATATTTACTTAATTTTTAATTTTTTCTTTTTTGATATAATTAATTTTCCTTCTTATTCTCAAATGAATAAAAAAATCCTAAGGCTTATAACGCCGTTATAGATTATCAATATATGGCAACTGTTGTAAATGGAATAAAGTTAGAGGATTTTAATGCCTTGCATGAAGAACTTAAGAGGAATGCAGAATTCGTAAGTAAAATCCATAAATGGAATGCAAGAATTAGATGGGCAGGTTCAGGATTCAATTTTACTTCCTATGTTAGGAATCACAAGTTTACAATTTCTGAACCATCAGATATAGGAGGAGCCGATAGCGGTCCTAGTGCACATGAGCTCATTTTAACAGCTTTAGGCGCTTGCTATTCAACAGGCTTTATCTATAACGCTACAAAGAGAAATATTCAAATAAAGAATTTTGAAGTAGCAATTGAAGGGGAAATAGATGATATATTAGTTTTCTTTGGATTATCGGATAAAGGCCATCCAGGTTATAAGAAAATAGTTGTTAAGGCTTACGTTGAAGCAGATGCAGATGAGAAAACAATAAAGGAAATTTGGGAGGCTGCGGTGAAAGGCTCTCCTGTTGGCAATACTTTACAGAGAGGAGTCGAAATAGTTCCACAGGTATCACTTGTAAGAAAATAAACTATTATATTTGAAATAAGTTAATTTATAAAATGAGCGCCCTTTTTCCTGTTACTGTTGTAGGAAGTTGGCCAAGGCCTAAATGGCTTCTTGATGCATTAAGAAAAAAGAGAGAGGGAAAGATCTCAGAGGAAGAATTTCAAGCCATAGCTGATGAAGCCGTTCTCATTGCTATAAAATATCAGGAAGATGCAGGTGTTGACATAATTTCTGATGGAGAACAGAGAAGGGACAATTTCTATTCCTTTGTTGCCGATAAGATAGAAGGAATTGAACTTAAAACTGTTGCAGAATTCATGGACTTTGCTGAAGATAAATCAGCATTTGAAGCTTTGTTAAGGAAGTTAGACGTTCCAGCTTTTGCAATTCGTTCTCCTATTGTAACTAACTACATTCATAAAAGAATACCTTTAGCTTTAAATGAAGCTAAGTTTTTGAAGGAACATACAAATAAAAAAATTAAGGTTGCATTGCCAGGTCCTTACTTGTTAACTAGGTCTTCTTGGATAAAAGGTATCTCTGATAAGTATTATAAGAAAAAGGAAGATCTTGCTGAGGAATTTTCGAAAATTCTAAGAGAAGAGATAATACTTCTAAGGGATGCGGGAGTTGATTTTGTTCAGCTTGATGAACCTGTTCTGATGGAAGTTCTATATGGTCCAGAACTTAGTGTTCAAACTTTCATGTGTGCCGCATTAACTGCAAAGGAGAATCCTAGGGATGAATTAAGCTTTGCTGTTGATATCTTGAATAAAACTGTTCAAGGAATTACAGGTGTAAAACTTGGAGTACATATTTGTAGAGGTAACTGGAGCAAATCAGAGGAAGCTCAGTTAAAGGGGGATTATTATCCTTTGCTACCCTTCCTATTAGATATGAAGGTTAATCAATATGTTCTTGAATTCGCTACTAAAAGAGCAGGTTCAATAGATGTTTTCAAGGATTATCCTACAGAAAAGGAATTAGGCTTAGGGGTTGTTAATCCAAAGACTGATGAGATTGAAAGACCTGAGGATATTATTTCGCTTGTAAAGAAAGCGTTGAACTACTTTAGACCTGAGCAAATATATTTGAATCCTGATTGTGGTTTTGGTACTTTTGCAGAATCCCCTGTAAATACTCCAAAGATATCTTTCTTAAAATTAAAATCAATAAGCAAGGCTGCAAGCGTATTAAGAAAGGAATACAGCTAATTCTTGTCTTCGAATAAGGAATTTTTTGATTTAACCATTATAGGTAGCGGAATTGTTGGTTCATCAACTGCTTACATTTTATCAAAATTTACTGACGTAAATAATATTGCAATTTTCGATAAAAACAGCGAAGCGGGCAAGGGGAATTCTGACTCCTCTATGAACAGTAAAACTTTGCATGAAGGATTTGCTGAAACAAATTACACCATAGAAAAAGTTCTTAGAATGAAACTTGCGGGTAAGCTGTTCAGAAACTACTTTAGGAAAATTGAATTTAATAAGGCTGGTTTCAGTAAAGAGGAAATATTTAGTTATATTCCTTACTTTGTTTTGGCTATTGAAGATGAAACTAGTTTGCTAGAAGAAAAGTTTACTGTAGTATCGAAAATATTTCCTGAAATTAAGATGCTTAACAAGAATGAAATATACAAACTAGAACCTGCTCTAATAGAAGGAAGGAATAAGGAAGAAAAAGTTGAAGCCTTTTATAAGGAAGATGGAATTTCGATAAATTTTGGTAATCTTGCCAAGTTTTTTATCAGAGAATTAAAAAAATCTAATAAAAACATCAATTATCATTTCAATGAAGAAGTAATATCGATAAAAAAATCAGGAGGTTTCTATGAAATTAAAACAAGGAAAAGTATATATAAAAGCAAAGTAGTATTCGTTGCTTCTTCAGCCAACAGTTTTTATCTAGCTAGGAAAATGGGTTTTCTCGAAGATTACTCGCTTGTAAACGTAAGAGGAAATTATTTTGTTTATCCTGCTGTAATTAAAAGCAAAGTATATCGCATACAAATAGAAAAAATTCCTTTTGTTAAAATACATGCAGACCCGAATCCCTTTTTAGCTTCAAAAAATGTTGAATTTGGTCCAACAGCTGAATTAGTTTTATCAAAAGATTATTCAAAGGATCTAGAATTTTCTTATATTTTTGATGAAGTTATTAAAAATCCTTCTTTTATAAGATCAGTTTATGGAATTCTAGCTGATAAAGATATAAGAAGCTTTTTATTCAAAAATATTTTATACAGAATTCCTAAAGCTGGAAAAGCGCTATTTGTTATGGAGGCTAGGAAAATAATTCCTAAACTGAAAAATGATCTTCTCGTTTTCAAGAAGGGAGGAATAAGGCCTCAGATTGTAGATAATGTTCAAAGGAAGTTGATATTAGGTGAGAAAATTTTCATCTTTGATAATCTCATATTTGCAGTTACACCTTCTCCTGGAGCAAGCGCATCTTTGTTGAATGCCATAGAAGTTTCAAGTTTGATCTGTAAAATGCTTGATAAAGAAGTATATTTAGAAAAAATAATGAAATTTTTTGAAATAAGCAATGAAGATTTAAAATTTATGAAGTTATGATTCTATTTTCTCTCCTTTATTTATCCAATCTATAAAAGATTCTAAATAAACCTTTGCTTTGGAATTTGGGTCGACTTTTTCTGTCAAATAGTATAGATATGTGGCCATTGGTCCTGAGCTACAATAATAAATAATTTTCTTTTTTTCTTTTATGATATTGTTTAATCTTGATTTTACTTTTTCAATATTTATTTCGAAAGGTTTTTCCTCCACAAATTCTAAGAAAGGTAAATTTAGGCTTCCAGGAATTCTTCCAGCTCTAGGCAATGTAGTTTCTTTCCCTTTGTATTCTTCTTCTCTTCTCGCATCGATTATTACTGAGTCCTTTTTCTCAACAGCTTGTTTAACTTCTTCATAATTAGCCTTTATTTCCCTATTAATTTTAGGAATAAATTTAGCAGGCTTTGGTTGAACGATACCTTTTTCTAAAGGATATTGAAGTTCAACCCATCTCTCAAATCCTCCTTCAAGAACTTTTACTTTTTCATGGCCAAGGTATTTGAGAACGAAGTAAAAATAGCTTGCATTTGTTACTGAAAATAAATCACAGTAAACAACTGTCTCTGCATCTGAATCTATTCCATTTTTTGAAAGAACTTTTGCAAGTTCTTCTTCACTTTTAAGATAGGAAGGCAAGTTTTCTTCATGCCTTGTTAGATCCCAAACATAAAACCAAATTGCTTTAGGTATATGTTCTCTTACGTATTTACTAAACGGTCTTACATCTACAATTGTAACGTTTTCATTTGACTTTATTTTACTAAGTAGTTCTTCAGGAGTAATGCTTGACATATTAACAAAGTTTTCTACTTGCAAATTTAACTCTATCTACCAAATCCTTCGATTTGCTTGTATCAAAACCTATTTTGTTGAAAGTATCTTCTATTGAGTTATCTATTAAACTGTAAAAATTGAATAATCCTCTTTCAATTATTTGGGTATCCTTCGTTTTAATTAAAGAAAGCACTGCATATAAAGATTCTTTTATGTATTTCTCTGAAGCCGCTGCAGATAATATTAAGAGTTCTGATCCCATTATTGAATCTAATATATCTTGATCCTTAATCTCATAAAATTTAACGAAATTCCTCAAATTTGTTAAACTAATTATTTTCTCAACTTCCTTTGCCTCCATGGATTTTGCTAAGTTTCTTGCCTCCCCATATACTGCATAGCTTGAAATAAATTTAAGCAAAGAACTGTAGATATTTTCAATGTAAATTTTTAAAATCAAATAAACTCTCTGAGCCTTGAATATTTTAGCGGTTGAAGTCCCCAATTCTATTCCAGCTGAACCATTTGCAACTATTTCTTTTTCTCTAGCAAAACTATCGATGGTATTAATCAAAACAATTTCCCTGTTTAAAGTTTCAGTTTCAATAGGTTTAAAGAATGCATCTATTCCTTCATCCTCGATTATCTTACTTCTTAATACCGATTTACATTTTGTCATTTGGTAGATATATGCTAGAAATTGGCTAAACTCTTCAACTATTCCATTATCTTTTGCTTTCACAAATAAATTCTCGATAGAATTTTTAAGATTGGTGTCAAAAACGTTTTTTAGTTCCGAGTTTATCTTAAAATTTTCAGGTTCAGAATACACTTCAAGCTTAATCCAATCCGAAGCGGTTAAAAATTTCTCTTGAATGTTCATTAATCACTCTATATAATAAGATATTAAAAAATTAAACGTATTGTTGTGGTGAAAGACCGAAGTATCTCTTTATTATTTCATTAATTTCCTTTTCATAAAGAATATCCACACCCCTGAAGCAAAGGAATTCTAAAGTTTCATTTGAAGTGTTTATAATTTGGTGAGGTTCATTAGCTTTTATAAAGATTACATCTTTTTCTCTTATTTTCTCCATTTTAGGAACATTGTCAATTATTGTAAGCAATGAACCTTTGCCCTTTGTCACAATAATTATGTGTTCATAATTATGAATATCATAAGGAGTCATTCCACCGGGTTGGATTTCATAATATCTTAAATAGAATCTATGTGATTCATCTTTACTATCAATTACCTCTTTTCTTCTAACCTTGCTAGCACCTCTTTCATTAAATTCTTTATAACTTATTTCATCCAAGTTTATAATTTTCATACAATATCTATTTCATTCAAAGAATATAAGAATTAAATTTTCAAAAAGGTTAAAAAGCTTAGGAATAATGTTGAAACAATCAAATCTGCGCTTGTGCCTGCAACAATATTTGAATTTTCGTATTCTCTTTTGAATTCGTAAGCAATTTTTTCTATGTTGCCTTCTATTTGCAATTTTTTCAGATAATTTTCTGCCTTCTTTTTAATTTCTTCAGCTTTTTCTTTCCCGTATTCTCTATAAATATGCGAATCAAACCTTTTACTTAAAATCCAAAGATATGTTTTTAATGCAGCATGATTTGCATTTCCATAATCCTCGTAAGATTTTTTAAAATATGGGTAATTTTCTTTGCAGGTAATTTCAAAATCGTTTACATACTCGAAGGCTATCCAGTCATATTCTTCAGCTTCTTTCATTATTTCCTTTAAGTTTGCTTCTTCTTTCCTTATTTCACTTTCCCAACTTTCCTTTGTTATATCAAATTTACTTACCTTTAGAAGCCATTTTGGTCTTGTTATTAATATTGCCTTGCAAAGGTATATTGAGTCTTTATAACTGCTTGAATTCAGTATTTCTCTGACAGCATTTCTAATTTCCTCAATTTCGATCTTTTCAGACTTTGAAAGGACTTTTGCCGAAGCAGTTATTAAAGGTATCAGAAGCATTATTGAGCCCAAACTTGTATTCCCTCCACTTTGACTTTCCAACATTGATAAAGTGGCCTCGTAAATTCTTTTGCCCAATTTTAAATCATTCTTAAACGCATCCTTTATAGAATAAAAAAATGGAATAGATAAGTATGAAGCTGTTGCCAAAAAATTTTCAAATCTTAATCCTTTAATCTCACTATACCTGTCTACTGCTAAAGGCTTTGGATAGACATTTGCTTCAAAGGCAATGCTTAAAATTGCTGAACCTAAAATTTTTCTTTCGATTTCTTTCCTTATCATAATTTTTCTTATGTATTATTTATATAATAATGGCAATTTTAACATGTGTTTATGAAATTTTTTGATAATTTTATGAAAAAATTTAAGCATTCTAAATTAAATTTTTAAATCTTGTTTCTATTTATATTTATAGTAAATGAAAAAAGAGATTGGTGTTGAGCTTCAGAAGGAAATTCAAATTCTAAGAACTAAAATAGGGTTGATGTTTGAAAATCCTGAAGCAAAAGTAGTTCAAATACTAGGCAAGGAAAGAATTGATTTATTCAAGAGAGTTTATGAGGCCATGCTCAACTTGATGGAAAAAGGAAATTTACCAGTTCATCCAAACTATCTTGGAGATAATAGTTTAGCTAAAAGCATCTATGAGAAAAAATATTTCTTAAAAGACTTGGAAGGAAATTTAATAGAAACAAGGCCTGAGCATTTATTTTTAAGAGTAGCTTCTTTTATAGCTTCTGCTGAAGAAGACTTTGAAAAGGCTTTGAAGTTAGCAAAGATATTCTATCATATAATTTTTGAAGGATATTTCATGCCAGCTGGAAGAGTTCTTGCAGGGGCAGGCGATCTATATAGAGCTAAAACTTTAGCTAACTGTTTTGTTTCAATGATTGAAGATGATAGCATTGAAGCTATTTACAAGGCTGCGTATGAAGCTGCTAGAACATATTCCTACGGAGGAGGAATAGGAATTGATGTATCAGTTCTAAGACCAAAGGGCTCAAGGATTCATAATGCTGCAATCACTTCAACAGGAAGCGTAAGTTTCTTGGAACTTTATTCTTTAACTACTGGATTGATTGGGCAGGAGGGGAGAAGAGGTGCTTTAATGTTAACTATAGATGTAAAGCATCCCGACGTTATTGAATTTATAAAATGCAAGCAAATACCGAATTGGGTAACTTCCCAAATAGTTGAACAACTTAAGTTTACTGGGATGTTTAATGAAGCTCAGCTTAAAGAGATAGAGAAGCAAGTTATGGAGAATACCCAAGTAAGGTTTGCAAATATAAGCATAAAGGTCAGCAATGAATTCATGAGAGCTGTTGAAGAACAAATAAACTTTGGTCCGAATAAGATACTTGTTTATAAAAAGAAAAGAAAGGGAGTTTTGAGGAGAATTGATAACATCAAAGATGTTCATTATTCTTATGGCATTCCTTCGAAAAACATAAGCGATTATGAACTTATTAAAATCTTCGATAAAATAGAGGAATTGAATGAGTTTTTATCTTTAGAATATAAGGATTATAAAATTCTCGTAAAAGAAGAAGATTTAACTAACGTATACAAAAGGGATGTATATGGAGACTATGTTATAGAGCTTCCCAATAAAGACTATGACTTGGCAGTTAGATTCTCAGGAGATTTTCTCTTATACTTCTCATCGGATAAAACTGGAGAGATAAGGAAGTTAATAAAAGCAAGGGATGTATGGAATACATTCATTGAATCAAACTATAAAACAGCTGAACCAGGAATAATGTTCTGGGAAAGAATGAAAAATTATTCTCCTTCTGATCATGTAGGAATACCTA
Source organism: crenarchaeote SCGC AAA261-N23 (assembly GCA_000375685.1). Lineage (GTDB taxonomy): Archaea > Thermoproteota > Thermoprotei > Gearchaeales > Gearchaeaceae > AAA261-N23. The sequence continues at coordinate 14,562 of AQVQ01000011.1, read as the reverse complement.
TAGTTACAACTAACCCATGTGCAGAAGTTCCTTTGGAGGACGGAGGTGCATGCAATTTGGGTTCAATAAATCTTTCAAGAATTGTTTCAGATCCTTTCACGAACTTTTCTAGAATAAACTGGAAGAAATTAAAGAGAATAGTAAAGTATGCAGTAAGATTTATGGATAATGTAATTTACTGGAATATTTATCTTCATCCTTTAGAAAAACAGAGAAATGCTAGCAAGAGAACAAGGAGAATTGGTCTAGGTGTAATGGGGATTGCTGATATGTTTTATCAACTGAGAATAGATTACGACAGTCCAGAAGCAATGAGGACTTTAGAAAAAGTTATGAGAAGGATTGCTAACTACGCTTATGCTACTTCAGCAATGCTTGCAAAAGAGAAAGGAAAGCTTGAAATTGACTATGAAAAATATCTTCAGAATCCCTTTATTAAAGAATCGATACATGAAAAGGTAAAAGAACTTATAAGGAAATATGGAATAAGGAACATAGCTGTTCTATCAATAGCTCCAACAGGAACAATATCAAACATCGTTAAATCCTTTGAATATAACGGAAAGAATTATTTGGGAGTGAGCGGTGGAATTGAACCTGTTTTCGAAATGTTCTACCTTAGAAGAACAGAATCCTTCGATAGAAACATCCAGTATAAAGTATTCCATAGTACTATACAAGCATACATTGACATGAAAGGAATTAATAAGCATGTTCAAGATGCTGAAGGGCTGAAGGAGCTTAAAAACATACTTCCACCGTTTTTCTTTAGAACAGCACATGTAATAGATCCTTTCAAGAGAATTGAAATTCAAGCAATAGCTCAGAGATATATCGATCACAGTATATCTTCAACAATAAATCTTCCAGAGGAAGTTCACCCTGAACTACTTTCAAAGTTATATTTCTATGCATGGAAAGCTGGTCTTAAGAGTGTTACAATTTACAGGGAAGGAAGCAGATTCCCAATACTCAAAAGGTTAAGAGAGAAAAGCAAATTTGATGAATTTAAGAACAAAATATTTGAGATTGATGATGGAAAAAATAAATATCAAGTAAAAGGAGATGAAATAATAGAAATGCCTGATGGAACCTTAACTACTCCATATCATCTTTTGAATAAAATAGAGGTGGGAGGATGATTAAGCTAAGTTCATTTGAATATAAAATTAAGGAAATAAAGAATTTAAACAAAGAAGAAACTGAAGTTAAAGAAGAAAAAGTTGGAAAAGTTCCTCTTGAAAGACCCTATGTTATAGATGCAAAGGTTTATAAACTTAAGAGTAGATACGTTGAGCATTCAATTTTTATAACAATAGGCTATATTAAGCAAGATGATAAAATAAGACCCTTTGAAATTTTCATCAATAGTAAAGACTTATCAAGAGCAGCTGAATTTACAATGCTAACAAGGCTTTTATCTGCAATATTCCGAAGATTTGAAGACCCCGTTTTCATACTTGAAGAGCTTAGAAGTATATACGACCCCAATAGAATCGGATATTGGAAAAATGGAAGATTTATTCATTCCTTATATGGCGAGATAGCTGAGGTAATTGAAGAATTCTTCAAAGAAATGGGAATAATTAAACAAGAATCCCAAAACGTTACCACTGAGTCAAAGATATCTATTCCTTTAAAGCTTGAAAATCCAAAATTACCTGTTGAGCAAAAGACAGAAGAAGAAATGGATCTTTCATTATTTCAAATTTGTCCAAAATGCAATTTAAGAACCTTAAAAGTAGAACAAGGATGTTATACTTGCATAAACCCTGATTGTGGATATACTAAGTGCGATTGACAAAGAAATGAAAGCCTCGCCCTTCAGGGCGGGGAGTGGGTCTGTTAATGCCAGCAAACTTACCAAAAGAAGCTTTACTTAAATATCAAAAAGTTCTTGAAGCAAAAACTAAAGAGGAAAAGTTAAAGGCTTTACAGGAGTATTTATCTGCAATACCAAAGCATAAAGGAACTGAAAATTTAATAGCTCAAGTTAGGCATCAGATAGCAAAAATAAGAAAAGAAATTGAAAAGGAAAAGGAGCTTAAGAAGAAATTAGGCGGCGGTCCACGTTTTAACATAAAGAAAGAGGGAGACATTCAGTATGTTTTAATAGGCTTTACAAAGAGCGGTAAAAGCAGCTTATTATCTAAGATAGCAAACGCAAAAGTTGAAGTAAGTGAGAGATACTATTCAACAGTAAGACCTGTAGCTGGGGCATTGAATTTTGAAGGAGTAATAATTCAACTAATCGATTCTCCTTCAATTATGCCCGGCAATGAAGACTGGAACAACAATATAATTTCATTGATAAGAAGTGCTGATGGAATTGCAATTGTTCTTGATGCTACCAGGAACATACAAGAAGATTTCAACGAAATATACAAATTTTTATTGAACAATGGAATATTGATTGGAAAGAAGGACTTTTCTTTGCGATTCATAAAAACGGTTGTTAAAGAACCAATTTTTATAATGAATGGTGAAATAATTGGCGCGACCGCAGAATATGTTAGAAAAATGCTATTAGATTACGGATACAGAAACGTTATAGTAGAATTCTACGGAAAGGCAAAGATAGAAGAAATTGAAGCATATTTAAACAGCAATGTGATTCATTTGAATTCAGTTATTTTGATAAATAAATGGGATTTAGCAAAGGTTGATGGAAAATTTGATTTCAAAGGAATAGATTATCTGCCCATCTCGGTTACAGAATCCATAAATTTAGATAAAATACCCCAGTTCATATTTTCTTCTTCAGAGAAAAAGAGAATATTTACTAAGGAGCCAAATGAGGAAAAACCTTCAAATAAGCCAATCGTTGTTGATAAAAACACTAAAATAATAGAAATCGCTGAAATGATTCACAAAGACTTGGCCAAAAACTTTAAGTACGCTAGGGTTTGGGGCAAGAGTGTCAAATTTCCTGGAGAAAAAGTAGGTCCTTATCATGTTCCTTACGACGGTGATATAATTGAAATTAGGGCTTAAGCAAAAATTTATAACCTTATTAAGAAGATTTATCTTATGCCAAACGTAGGAGATAAAGCGCCTGATGCAACAGTTTTTGATTATAGTTCAAAACCTGTAAAACTATCTCAATTCTTTGGTAAAAAGAATACAGTCTTAGCGTTCTATTTCTTAGCATTTACCCCAGTATGTACGAATGAAATGTGTACTTTTGACCAAGGTTTAAAAGACTTCGAGAATCTAAACGCAAATGTGATCGGAATAAGTGTGGACAGTCCTTTTACTAATAAAGCCTTTGCAGAAAAATATAATATCAAGTTTCCCTTGTTAAGTGATTTCAATAGAGAAGCAATAAGAAATTATGATGTAGTTCATGATGAGATGTTTGGATTTAAGCAAGTAGGAAAGCGAGCTGTTTTCATAATAGATAAAAACGGTATAATAAGGTATAAATGGGTTGCAGACAATCCGAGAATGGAACCAAATTATGAAGAAATACGAAGAGTATTACAGCAACTTAAATAAAGAAGTAATAAATTTTATAGAAGAAAATAAACTCGAGGAGTATATTAATTTTGCAATAGATACAATTACAAAATACTTAAGTTTACACAGAATAGTTTTTGATTTGTATCTGGATTTTTTTGAGGATTTTTTTAATAGAGATTTAAGAATTCTAAGGATAGTTGTTAGATGTAAAAATTACGATGAATATTCTTTCTTTTATCTATGGAGAAGCTTGATTTCTATTACGAAATCATCCATTCCTGAAGATATTTGTTCCAAGATAGCAATAAAGCTCGAAAATGAGAGCTGATGATACAAATCCTTCAGATTTTATTTTAATAGCTGAAGATATTTACATTGGATTTAAGGAAGGAGGGAAAGCTATAGCTACAACACCGCATGAATCTGCATGGATGAGATTAGGAATAATAGTTTGCTATTTAGGAGTTTTCCAGCTCTTAATGAAAAAGCTTTTGCAAGATGAAAATTTAAAGAAGGAATACGATGAGCTATTAAGCAAGGGGCAAGTTTTCGAGATCAATAAGTTTTTCATAACGAATTGTTTAAAGAAATTCAAATATGATGAAATATTGGATTTATATGAACTAAGAATAAAAGCAGAATATAAGTTTCCACCTGAATATAATGTAACCTTAGAAGATTTAAATAAAGCTATAAAGATCGCAACTAATTTAATTTCCCTTTTATCCTAGTGCGTACTTTTTCAATACTTGAACAAGCTCTTTCTTAGGAGCTGCACCGATTATTCTTTCCACTTCTTTTGCGTCCTTTATTAAAATAAGTGTTGGGATTGCCATTATGCTATATTTTTGTGCAAGACCAGGATTTTCATCAACGTTTACTCTTGCAAACAAAATCTTTCCATTGAACTCTCTTGCCAATTCATAAAAGGTAGGCTCAAGTATTTTGCAGGGCCAACACCATTCAGCCCAGAAATCAATGAAAACAGGTATTTTGCTTTTCAAAACTTTTTCATCAAAGTTATCTTCATTTACAACTATAACGTTTTCACTTGGTAGCATAGATTTCTCTTTCATAATCCCATATATAAGTTTTAATTTAGTATAATTAAAGTATGATTTTAAAAAGACCTATTGAAACGACGATTGCAATGATTGGTAGCTACGTAAATATAATATGGATTGGCATAGTTGTTCTAGCAGTTGTACTTGGCTCATTCGAATACGGCATGGATTTAATAGTTTCAGGAATTTCAACCTTGATTTACTCAGCACTTTCGGCTCTATTATTGAAAAAATCTTCAGAAAAAAATTTTAACATTAAAAGTTTGTCAACATTTGTTTCTTTAATTTTGATAAACGCTATTGCTTATTCAATTTTTTATTTCAAAATATCTTTATTTACATTGATTTACTTTTTCATTTTAACAGGACCCGGGACTTATCTTGTTATTGTTTCCATTTTGATTAAAACTCTTTAATTGTATTATGTATTAAAAAACGTCTAATGCGATAACTCTTGCCATTGAACCACTAGCCCCTTTAATTTTTAGTGGAAGAGCAACAATCAAATATTTCTTTCCCTCTTCAAGATTATTTAAATCTTCGATAACTATCACATCGTTCTTGAAAAGAAGCTTATGTACATGAAAACCAGTATGTGCGTAGGGTTCAATTCCCAATGTGTCAATTCCTAATACCCTCACCTTTTTTCCAAAATGAATTTTGCTGCATCCATCGATAATCCTGGAAAATCATAAAGGAACTCTTTATTGAAGCCTCTTTTCTTACTCCAACCCGTATTTATTAATATAGTTTTCCCATTGTATTTTTCCTTCCATTTGCTTTCTAACTCTTCTTTTGTTATCTCAGTTGATTTTGTTCTAATTTTTATACAATACCCTTCTGATACGAGTCTATTAAATTCTAACGCGTCTACTGATTTCCCATTTTCTTCAAAATGATATGGAGCGTCAATATGTGTTCCTGTATGGGTGGTTGATGTGTAAAGTTCAACATTGTATCCATCTCTACTTGCAATTCCTATTGGGACAATGTTTGGAAGTTGAGCTGTAGGCTATATGGGCATGTATGTACTTATTTCAACGCTAAGATCGATAATTTTCTTTATTTGCATACATAATCAATTTAATCGAAGTAAATAAACATTATTGTAATTAGTTTTAATAGAAGAATCAACATTGTTAATTAAAAATGGATCCAGCATTAACCAGCGCTTTAATCGAATCACTCTTAATTGTAATTATTGGAATATTTGCTGGCATTATCGGATCTCTAGTAGGTTTGGGAGGCGGTGTTGTTCTTACACCGTTATTAACTCTCTTTCTTAAAGTACCTATAGCATATGCTACTGGTGCATCTTTAATTTCAACTATAGCAACTTCAAGCGGTTCTGCGAGTGCTTACATAAAAGATAAAATAACGAACATAAGAATTGGTATGGGTCTAGAGATTGCTACAACGCTTGGGGCTATTATTGGTTCCTTAATCGCATCGTACATATATTCACACAATTTAGCTTATATCATTTACATATCTTTTGGAATTATCCTTATATCGAGCATTCCATCAACTTTAAGTAGGGGCAGATATGAATTACCTTTGCCTAAAAAACCCGATAAAACAACAAAAATATTCAAATTAAACGGAAAATACTTCGATCCTGTCTTAAAACAGGAAGTTCAATATTGGGGAATCAGATGGTGGTTAGCTGAGATTATTATGTTTTTTGCAGGAATAATAAGTGGTTTATTGGGAATAGGAAGTGGAGCTTTAAAGGTTTTAGCAATGGATTGGGGAATGAATTTGCCAATGAGAGTTTCAACGACTACAAGCAATTTCATGATAGGTGTTACTGCGGCTACAGGTAGTAGCATATATTGGTATTTAGGTTATATTCAACCTTTTATAGCTGCTGGTACTGCAATAGGAGTATTAATAGGTGCTTTTATTGGAACTAAAATTTTAATAAAAATAACTAATAAAACTATACGTTGGATATTTTCAAGTATTATAATTTTTTTGGGAATAGAGATGATAATAAGAGGTATTGTTGCAATAGGTATTTTATTACCCTTCTTTTATGAATATTTTATCCCATTCATTGTAACTGTAATTTTTATCATAGGTGTTTATATTAGGGTAAGGATAAAAAATGAGAAATAAAGTAGATATGGAGTTGATCATTGGACAAACACTTAGAGTTGGTGTTATAATTAGCATTTTGCTTATTGTTATTGGTGTTGTAATTCTATTTATACAAGGTCAAAGTAATGGTATATCATTAGAGAAATTATCTATGATCAATTCAACTGTAAATAGTAGTTCACTCAATGTTCCTCAGATGCTTTTTAACTTCTCGTTTAATGGTTTGAACTTTATTATATTAGGTTTGCTGACATTAATTGCAACACCGATAGCTAGAATAGTTCTTGGTATAGTTAGTTTCGCTATGGAAAAAGATAAGTTGTATGTTATAATTACAGTTATCGTACTGGTTAATTTGATTTTTGCCATATTTTTATTACCAGCTATAATCCATATTTGATATTTTTAACTTCAAATATTTGAGAGAATACGGGAAATAAAATCGTGATTCGCTTAAATTGGCTGTTTATCATTTAAGATTAGATGAATTTAATAAAACTCAATCTTCATAGGATGTAGAGCCATATTTGAAAATAAATTTTGCTATGTCGATTATAATATAAGATGAGAGCTGCATTATTTGAAAAAAGAAGTCTAGAAGATTTAAAAATTGCAGAAGTTGATGAACCTAAAATAAACGATGATGAAGTTTTAATAAGAGTAGTAAAAGCAGGCGTAAACCCAGTAGATTATATGACCGTCACCGTATTACCTGTGAATCCCTTGCCTCATATACCTGGCAGAGAATTTGCTGGAATAGTTGATAGAGTAGGAAAAAATGTTAAAAATGTTGTTGAAGGAGATAAAGTAGCTGTATATACTAGAATATTCGATGGAACTTGTGATATGTGTTTAGATAAAAAAGAGATGTTATGTAGAAGAGGAGGAAGAATTGGTACAGATACAAACGGTGGATTTGCTGAATATGTAAGCGTCAAAGCAAAAAACGTCTTTAAAATAAATCTTGATTGGGATATAGCTGCAAGTTTGCCGGTTTCGGCCTTAACCTCTTATCATGCTTTGCTTGAAGCTAGAGTTAAGGTAGGCGATTATGTAGCTGTTTTTGGTGCTTCTGGAAATACAGGAATGTTTGCTGTTCAATTGGCTAAAATGATGGGGGCTAATGTAATAGCAATAAGTAGAAAAAAATGGCTTAGAGATTTCGGTGCAGATTACGTTTTTAGCTATGAAGAGTCATTATCAAAGGTAAAAGAAGTTACTGAAGGAGAAATGGTAGATGTTGTTATAAATTCATTAGGAATTAAATTCTGGGAACAAAGCATGAATTTACTTAAACCAGGAGGAACGATTGTAACTTTTGGAGTTTTAACTGGAGATAATTTTCAACTAAACATATCAAGCTTGTATAATAGGCATATCTCGATAATTGGTACAACAGGGGGGACAATAAGAGAATTTTACGAATTAACTAAATTAGCGAATAAATTAAAGGTTAAAGTATGGAAAGAGTTCAATTTAGAAGAAACAGCAGAAGCAATAAAAAGTCTCTTTTCAGAAGAAAGGGATGGAAGGATAATGATAAGGATTTAAAATTATGAAAAGAATTCCTCCATTCTATCGAAACCTTCACTTAGAGTTTCCATCGATCCTGCGAATGAGATTCTTAAATGATGCTCACCTGAAGGACCAAACGAAATACCTTGCATTAAGGCTAAGTTGTATTCATTCAACAATCTTTTGCTTATCTCAACGGATTTTATTCTTGCAAAGTATTTGGGAAAGGCATAGAATGCTCCTTCTATGTTCTTTATTTCTATATTTTTCATTTCCTTTAATCTTTTGAAAGTAAAATCTCTTCTTTTTCTAAATTCTTCTCTAAATTTTTCAATGTATTTATCACCATATTTTAAAGCATAAGCTGAAGCCCTTTGTATAAATCCTGGAAAACATGTCATTGTATTTTCAACAAGCTTATTTATATTTGATATTATATTTTCATTAGCCACTGTATATCCAGCTCTCCATCCTGTCATTGAATAGCTTTTTGAAAGGCTAAATATAGATATTACTTTATCAGGTTTTTCCTCTAAAGATCCTATTGAGAAATGCTTTTTATCGTAAACAAGATCTTCGTATGCTTCATCGCTTATAATGTAAATTTTTTATCTTTGCATACTCCGTATAATTCTTTCAATTCCTTTTCGTCATAAACTTTTCCTGTTGGGTTTGNAGGAGTGTTTATTATTATCCCCAAAGTTTTATCCGTTATTTTGCTTTTTATCTCGTCTATATTCAAAGAAAAATCATCATTGAGCCTGTAATAAACAGGCTTTGCTCCTGCAAGTGTTATAGGTTCTATGTAAAAGTATCCAGGATCTGGAGTTAGTATTTGTCCTCTTTTGTTAACTATGGCCATTATTGAAGCAAAAACTGCGTACTTTGCAGGAGTAAATGGAACATTTTTAGTTTCAGCATTTATTCTATTCTTCTTTCTTACTTTCTCAGCAATCGTTTCCCTTACTTCATAGATCCCGAATGATGAAGTATATTTTGTTTCTCTTTTTTCATGGCTTTATAAGCTTCTTCAACAATTTCATCTGGGTTTTCAAAAGTCGGTTCTCCAATTGCTAATGAAATAATTCTTTCGCCCTTTGAAGTTTTTTTCTATTACTAAGTTTACCAGTTGAAGTGCAGGTGAGCCCTTAACTTTATTCAAATACATAAAAATTAAAAATCGATTAAGCTTTTAAATTTATTGAGTTTGACTTTTTCTTAAATAGTCATCCTTCTTTTGTAACCAATCCTCTCTTGGAGGAGCAAAGAAATCTATTTCCAATGTATCTTCATCTATCCATGCTTCATGTGGAGCATTACTGGGGATCACAAGTACTTCATTATCAGACACTGTGTATATTTTATCCTGAATTTTAAATCTCATCTTTCCCTTTATTACAAAAGTAATTTGTTCTGAAAGATGACTATGTGTTGGTACATGCGCTCCTTTCTTTAAATTGAATTGAGCAAAAGTCGATTTCTCACCAAATATTGCCTTTCTTTGAATAGCAGGATTTAACTGTTCTGCAACAATTTCAGATAATTTATATACTTTTGGTTCCATACTTGATTAAATTTAAATTTATTTATAAATCTTATCGTGAAAAAATTAAATAGATTTTCAATCTCTATTTCAATGAACTATGATAAAAGGACAAAAATTTTGTAAAAATGATAAAGATAAGTTTTTAGAAGAAGTTTTAAATTTAGCTGTATTTGCAAAAACAGATGCATGAGATTAGTATTCTAGTTTTCTTGTAGTATTTTTAACATTTAAGATAACCAATTATGCTTAGGCGATTGGAAATATATCTTAATGTAACTCGATGGTTTAGCTGATTCAATTGCACAATTTATCACAGGATGCAATTCTTACGATAGTAATAGGAATATTGAACTTATTGAAAGGGTTTTCTGAACCTCTGACTACCATTCAGATGTGAAATATAACTCCAAGTTAATGAGGATTCTCGCTATTCATGGCGAGGTCTGCGTTAATAAAATGAGAAATGTTATTACGAATTGATGAGGGAACTAACAATGTTTTAAAAACTAGTTCAGAACTTTAAGGATTTGTAAAAATAGTATATTTTTAAAATTTAAAAAATTAAATTATTATATACCTTAAATTTGTATAAAGGTTGAAAGTTGAGGTCCTGCAAATATTGCGTATTCTCCAGGTCCACTGAATAATAACAGAATGGATCCGGCTAGATAAAGAAGATCTAAATCTAAGCCTGGAACATTTCCTGTAGCAATTGGTTTCTTGAATTTATAAATGCTTAAAATAGTTGTTCCTAAGAAGAACAGTATTAGTATTATTGCTACGATAAAACTAAGAGTTCCAAATATTACCAGCAATCCGCCTATTACCTCAATAAGTATTGTTAAATCTGTTATTATTCCTGGCAAACCTATTTGTTTCATCCAGGATTTTGTCTGAGAATATCCTTTAATCTTTGCTAGGCCATGTGGTATCAGTGATATTCCGAATATCAGACGGAATACTAAAAGTCCTAAAGATGCTAGAACTGGATCCATACAGAACAACTTAATTAAGGGCTATTTAAGATTGAATTTAACTAATTATAGTGGACTTTATTTGCATAAATCATTAAATAAATTAATTTATATAATATTTAATGAATTATTATATATCTTAATAATGATTAGAATTGAAATACACTGCTTTATTTGATAAGGTAAATTAAAAACATTTTCAGTTTTAAATATCTAACCTTCCACTAACTCGTAAAATATCTTTGTTGCTATTTCTTTATTATCTACATCTTTAATCGTTATTTTACCGTTTTTGTAAATACTAATCAACTTGCCTTTGTAAATTCCCCTCGTAAAAATCCTAGTATCTATGATTATTTTTTCCAATTTACTTTTGGCAATTTTTAAACTCATTTCAGCAGTTGAAGGATGTAGAATAGCTACAAATCCTCTTTCATCACCACACATCTCTGTTACTGCTCTTATCTTTATCAATCTATTGATTTTATAAACTAAGAATCTATTTAATTTTTAACTAGACCAAATTGCCTCAAATATTCATCATGATTAACGGCTTGTATGTAAATTTTCCCTTTTTTAGCTCTGTAAGCAGGTTTACCAACTGCTACCACTATTATATTATTTTTATTCTCAGCATGTGGGGAAAAGAATTCAGTTATTTCGTCGTCGTAGAAAGTCAATCCAGTTGCTCCTAGATTTAATGAATAGCTCATCAAATATATTCTTCCCGCAACTATACCGCCTTCAATTTGAGCTACTCTATATCCTCTGTTTCCTAACCTTTTTAAGATTTCTTTTAAGTTTGACATTAAAAAGAAAACCACACTAGCTTCAGCAGCTAGTTCTTGCTCCAAGCATAAGTAACCAGCAACCTTCCTATATTTTCCTTTTTTTATCACCTCCAAAAATTTCGCATCTTTATTATAGTAGTATGCTCCTTCTTGTAGGCCCTCTACATTATTAGCTATAAAGTAAACATCTATAAAGCTCTGACCTGTTAATGGTAAAAAATCAGCTACGATTGGCTTTGTAGAATAATGAAGTAAAATGGAAAGCTGTTGGATAGAAATAGGGTCTAAGCTGAATTTTCTAGTCGAACCTCTTTTGAGTATAGTTTCTCCCAATGTATCAGTTGAAATATCTATTGGCAAGTCTAATGGTACTTTATCTTTAAATTCATGTGTTTCATTTAAACTAAAAATACAATTTTTCAACCAATCAATAACTTCTTCAGGTGTTACAAGGGATGAAGCTTTGTTTATTTTTACTATTTCACCGTAAATCTTGGGGTTTTTTGAAACTTTTACATAATCAGGATTTACAGCAGTAACTTCTTCATTCTTATAATCAATTTCCTTATTTCCTTCTACAGCCAATATTGCAACTGTTGCTTCTTCTATTCCATCTATTCCTATAAGCTTGTCTATTTTCTCATCGACAAATCCCATGATGACTTCACTCTTAAGTTTTTTTGAATTTAAAAGGGCTATCATATTGGCAATTATTACTCCGCAATCCCAAAACCAATGTCTATAGGATCTTTCTCCATATTTCCAAGCATTTCTCCACGCCAGAGAAGAAAAAATGAAGGCAACACATGCCCTTCTGAGTATTTCGTTTCTTCCAGAATATTCATAAAGATAGCCCATATAATCTCCTTTCCTGATCATTGTAAGATTGAACTCTCCAGGATCAAAGTGATATACTCCATTTTCCAATCCTTTTACATATTTTACAATAACGTAAATTTCAATAGGATACAATGCACCTGTAGCAGGAGCCGCTCTGAAATGATATGTTTCATAACCAAAATTCATTATTCTTGTAATTCCATAAGAAAAGAAGAGAATTTCTGAAAGATCTTTCATATCTAATTCCCTTATATATTCATAAGGAGTTTCCAATGCCTTGTGTGTTTCAATATTTGGCTTTTCTACATTTTTGCTTAGCATAATTTTAGGCAAGTTTAAGTACACTTTAAAAGGATAAGGTCTATTTTGCCAATCTAGATAGTGCCTAATAGTTCTTACGCTAGAATAAGTATGCTTAGTAATTTCATGAAAGTTTAATGCATAATGAATTTGGTAGTTTTTCAACTCGATAATTTTATCGTGAAACATTTTTAAGTTTATTGTTATATGTGATAAACAATGGATATTGAGACTAAAAGATTTCAAGTGAATAGCTCAGAGCTTATTTATTTTCCTTTGAAGCAGTTTGAAGAGAGAGGATATAAAATAAGCAAGTATCCTTATTCAATAAAAGTTCTTATAGAAAATGTAGCAAGGAATTTAGACGGAAAGAAGATAACTCAAGAAGATTTGGAATCGATTCTTAAATGGGAAGTAGGAAAGGAATTGGCTATAATGCCAACAAGGGTATTACTACAAGACTATACCGGTGTTCCTTTGATAGTTGATTTAGCAGCGATGAGAAGTGAAGTAAAAAGGAGAGGTATTGATCCAAAAATAGTAAATCCTATCATTCCTTCAGATCTTATAGTTGATCATTCAATTCAAGTAGATTATTTTGGAACAAAATATGCTTTTTATTTGAACCTAAAAACAGAATACGAAAGAAACAAAGAGAGATACATGCTTCTTAAATGGGCAAAGGAAAGTTTTTCAAATCTAAGAATTGTTCCTCCAGGAAATGGAATAATCCATCAGGTAAATCTTGAATATCTAAGCAAGGTTATTAGTTCAGAAAATGTAAGAGGAAACACTTTCGCTTTCCCTGAACTAGTAATCGGAACTGATTCACATACAACAATGGCAAACGGATTGAGCGTTCTATCCTGGGGTGTTGGTGGGCTTGAAGCTGAAGCTGTAATGCTTGGAGAGCCTTATTACATGACTGCTCCTGAAGTCATTGGAGTTAAAATAGTTGGAGAAATAAAAGAAGGAACAACACCGACTGATGTTGTTCTTTTCATAACTGAAACTTTAAGGAAAAAAGGAGTTGTAGGAAAATTTGTAGAATTCTTTGGTCCTTCTCTATCTTTGCTATCCGTTCCAGATAGAGCTACAATAGCAAACATGTCTCCTGAATATGGTGCAACAGCTGCATATTTTCCAATAGATGATCAAACTTTGGAATATCTTAAAAACACAGCTCGTAGTACTGAGATTGTTGAGAAATATGTTAAGTTACAGGGGCTATTTTATTCCTATGAACCCCTGTATTCAGATGTTGTTGAAATAGATTTATCAGAAATTGAACCATCATTAGCAGGTCCTCGCAATCCTGATGAGAGAATTCCTTTAAGTAAAGTAAAAGAGGAAATCCTTAAGATTATTCAAAAAAAGAGAAAAGGAAAATTTGTGGAAGACGGCTCTGTAGCCATCGCTTCCATAACTAGCTGCACAAATACTTCTAATCCTACGGTAATGCTTGGTGCAGGAATATTAGCAAAGAAAGCTGTTGAACTGGGATTAAGAGTAAAGCCGTATGTGAAAACAAGCATGGCACCCGGTTCAACGGTTGTAACAGAATACTTGAAAAATACAGGATTAATGCCATATCTTGAAGCTTTAGGTTTTCATATCGTAGGTTATGGATGCACTACATGTATAGGCAATTCTGGACCACTGCTAAAACAGGTTGAAGCCGATGTTATTGAAAATAAAATAAGCGTTTTTGGAGTAATAAGCGGGAATAGAAATTTTGAAGGAAGAATTAATCCTTACTTAAGAGGAACTTTCTTGGCTTCTCCAATTCTTGTAGTAACGTATGCTATAGCTGGCTCTTTAGATATAGATCTTTACAATGAACCGATTTCCTATGATTCGAACGGCATGCCTGTCTATTTAAAAGACATTTGGCCTAAATTAAGCGAAATAAAACAATATATCAATCATGCTTTCAATCCTGAGCTTTATAAGATAAAATATGAAAG
>AQVQ01000010.1 GCA_000375685.1 crenarchaeote SCGC AAA261-N23 | reverse complement strand
TAAGCCTATTCATTCCGTCCTTAAGGGCGATGCTTTCATTTATGTAATAAAAAAGAATAAAACCGCTTTATAATTTCTTATATTCATTAATATATAGTGTAATTTCAAAAAGCCGTTCATAGCATATGAGTTTAATCTTTAATCATCAAAAATTTACGAACAACAAAGTAGATCTATTTAAAGTATTGCCTTTAATAATTTAAAATGTTTAACTGCGTTATAACCTTAAAATAATACCAACGGTAAATAATATCTTATATATGCAAACTGCTGGGGAAATTGTAACAAGTAAAGAAAGAATTAAAGTTGCTTTCGCTGCACAATTTGGTAGCATAATAGACTGGTATGATTTCTTCTTAGTAGGCTTAGTAGCTGCCTTAGTATGGAGCAAAACTCTTTTTCCTACGACAGTAAGTCCTTCCTTAACTATATTCTTTGTTTTACTCACATATTCGATAGCTTATATCAGCAGGCCTGTCGGAGCAATCATATTTGGTCATTATGGAGACAAAATTGGAAGAAAGACAATGATGATATTCACTTTAGTATTATGCGGAGGAAGTATGTTCGCAATGGCTGCAATTCCTACCTACGCACAAATAGGATTGCTTGCTCCAATTTTGGTACTTTTATTAAGGTTAATATTTGGATTGGGAGTAGGTGGTGAGATAGGGGGCGCTCAAACGTGGGTTTCAGAATTTGCATCATACAGCAAGCACAGAGGCTTTTGGAACAGTGTTGTAATAAGCTCTCTTGGAATAGGATCATTTCTTGCAGCAATACTGATATACTTATTTCTGATCGTATTCGGTACAGATAATTTCATTTCATATGCATGGAGATATTTGTTCATCATCGGAGGCATCGCTATAGTAATAGGAATCTTAATTAGATATGTAACTTTAGAGAGCCCGATTTTTATAAAAGCTAAGAAGAGCGGGCGTATAGTTAAAATACCTTTAGCTGTAGCCTTTAAACGTGAATGGAAAAATATACTTCCTTTTTTGACTTTGGTTATTCCTGGATTACTTGCATATGCCTTAATCGGAGCAGGCCCGTTAGTAATAAGCTATGCTTCAGCTTTAAAAATATCATTTTTGTCCATCGTTTTAGCCCAAGCAATAGGAGCTCTCTTATCTGTACCATTTTGCTTAATAGGAGGAATATTGGCAGATAAAATAGGAAGAAAAGCCGTCTTCATAATAGGCATGGCTATCTTAACTGTAATTACTTATCCAAGTTTTCTCCTGCTCTTTTCCAAAACATTTGAACTTCTCTTATTACAACAGATCCTTACAAACAGTTGGTTATTTTTCTACGGAGCTTTCATGGCACTAATGGCGGAAACTTTTTCAACAGAAATCAGATACACAGCATTAGGTGTGACATATCAACTATCTACTCTCATAGGAGGATTGATGATAAGCTTCTTAGTGCCTTATATCATTGCAATTTCAGGTGGGCTATTAAATGCATGGACAAACATTTCTATTATGCTTATAGTTGTGTATGTAATCTCAGGAATAATTGTAGGATTATTTACAAAGGAAACTAAAAACGTTATTATGGAATAGAAGATAAAATTAATTCAATATAAGAACTTAAAACAAGAATTAGAATTTTAATTTGATTGTGCCGTAATGTTTTTCGATTGCGGGGATTATAAGTCTCAAATCTTTTTCATCTATGACAACATCTGCTTTCCTTTTTACAATATCAAAAGCATTAAAAGCTATTTTCAATCCTGCAATATTAAAAAGTGTAAGATCATTTGCTCCATCAATCACTGCAACGATATTCTCTTTTTTTACGTTAAGTTCTTTTATCAACGGTATTACTGAAGCTGCTTTATCAGAAGTTACTTTCATATTTACTCCATGCAAATATCCATCATTAAAGACCAACTCATTACAGAAAACATAATCTAAATTTAATTCATCTTTCAACTTATTAGTTGCTAAATCAAAACCACCAGAAACAGCTATAAGCTTCCATCCTGCATCTTTTAATGTTTTACAAGCTTCTTTAGCACCCTTCATTAACTTCATTTGCATAGCTACTTTTAGAGCGTCTTCATATTTTATTCCTTTAAGCGCGTTTATTCTAAGCTTTAATCCCTCCTCCCAAGGAATTTCTCCCTTCAAACCTTTTAAGGTAATTTTTAATATTTCATCTTCTTTATTGACAAGCCTTGCAAGCATTGGTAAATACTCTGCGTCATATAAAACGCCTTCAACATCAAATATGATAAGCATTTAGTTAAGTCTTTTAACGATACCATATAAACTTTTTGTAAAATTTTATATACAATTTTTTGCCCAATTAGAATAACATCTAATAAGCACGATAATTTTATTTAAATATTTCAACAATGAACTGAAACTAAAATCGGTTTTGTCTAGAATTAGATATAAAGACTAATTGCTCAATTGGAGGAGATAAATTAATTTCATCTGATTAGCCGATTATACCATTAGTTCTATTCAGTGCTTGCTTATAGCTTACATGGTTGAGTAGAAATGCTTTCTCACTTTATTTTTATACTCTAATCTCCATAGTCTTATTAGCTTTTATCATTCATATCAAAGCTTGTAATTGAAATAATGCCATAAGACTAATAGGTTAAACTTTTAATGATGAATAAAGATCGAGAAATTCAGGTTGACTTCTAGTTACAAATTTCCTATAACAACGATATGCTCGGGGTTGAATTTAATTATCGCATCTACTGGACGGCCATTAATACTCCATGCTGACAGATTCCAATTCGAAACTCTTTCTATTTTTACTTTCAATTCCTTGTATTCTTCTCCTAAAGCAACTTGAGCCGTTCCTTGTAACATTACTCCTTTTCCAACCCCTTCTTGATAAATGTCCACTATGATACAACACTTGGGATTTGCTAGAAGA
Source organism: crenarchaeote SCGC AAA261-N23 (assembly GCA_000375685.1). Taxonomy (GTDB): domain Archaea; phylum Thermoproteota; class Thermoprotei; order Gearchaeales; family Gearchaeaceae; genus AAA261-N23. Next base: position 24,430 of record AQVQ01000010.1, on the reverse strand, counting down.
TTACTTACCTTTCTAGTTTGGGAATTTGTAGGTATATAAATGAAAGGTTTGATGTATATATAACCTACTGGTACACAATGAGGATAGCCCGTTTTGTCGATCGTTGCAAACCGACAATGATCCAAGGAGCTTAAGAATTTCTCTATCGCAGCATGACTAAACTTTTTCTTAGGCATTAATTCACATGATATAGATTATACAACAGTTTTATAAAGAAGAAGTTTAAAAGCCATTTCTGATAGCTATTTTGATTTTATCTAACAATTAATTAACACATCGAAAAATGAGAAAAATGGTTTCACTTAACTTTCTTGAGTGAATAATTAGTATATTAACATCTCTCTTTTTGAAATGGTTAAAAATTCTTAAACTTCATGCTATTTTTAACCTTAACTAGCGCATATTCAATAGAATTAATTTACTAAATTTTCTAAAGAATCATAATGAGAAAAGAGAAAGTCAAGCCTTTGTATGCTAACGCCTTTTTCAAACTGTGCAAGAAAGAAATTACTTATTTTTTGGTTTTTGATTATCTTGATAAAGCTTATTATTACAAGAGGATTGTTTCAGATAGAGAAAAGCTTGAAGAAGAAATTGAAAAATTGCAACTAAATATGCAAAACTTCTTAAATGAAGAAAAGGTGGTTGTAAACAGCAAAAGATGCAGACCAGTTGTTAGGTTCGTAGATATAGGATTTAGAGGATATTATAAAAGGCCTTTTATAATGTTTATAATAAGCTTTGAGACAAACATCAGGAAGGGTCACAATTTCTATGAAAATGAATATGAACCTGAATTGGCTGAATATGATTACAAGGCTTATTGGTATTTTCCATTAAAAAGTAGAATAACCTTCGTTGATATGAAAGAGGAATACAAAGTTTTTAATGATAGAATACTTGTTATCTACGGCAAAAAAGGAACGAAAACTTCAGGATACGAATTTATATCCTTCGAAATTTTAAGCTGAAGTTTGGTTTAAAAACCGATATTAGTTTTAAATTTTATAATTTATTCCAATGTGTATATTTTGCCATATCGTGGAAGGAAAAGAGGAAGCGTATGTTCTTTATTCCAACAGCAAAGCAATTGCCATTTTGGACAAATTTCCAATAGCGCCAGGTCATACATTAGTTATTTCTAAGGATCATTACTCCAATTTTCTTGAAACGCCCGAAAATATCCTGTATGAGCTAATTGCCGCATGCAAACTGGTAGCAAAGGCTGTAATAAAAGCAGTTAAAGCTGATGGAGTAAGAATATTTACTAATGTAGGAAGAAGTTCTATGCAAGTTATATTTCACATTCATTTTCATATTCTTCCTAGCTGGGAAAAGGGCTATCCTGAAGAATTTAATGATTTCAAGAGTAGGAGCTTGCAAAGTAAAACATACTATGAAAACTTGAAAAGCAACATTATCTCAAACTTAAAAATGATAATTGATAACAATTCTTAATTAACAAATTTATGTGTGTAATATATTAATAAATTATGTTATTTCTTCTATGGTTTAAGGTATCTCAACCAATACAATTCACTCAAAAACAATTGATGGAAATTTGGAAAAAGGAGGCAGAGGCAGCTCTTTCAGCTGTTAAAGCAGGTAAAATTAAAGGACTTTACAAAGTATCGGGTAAAAGAGAAGTTGTTGCTATAGTTGATGTAAACTCGCATGAAGAATTAGATCAAATACTTGAAACGCTGCCAATAACAAAAGAAATGGGTCATTCTGTCTCTGTTGAAGTACATGCAATACATCCCTACGAGAACTTTTACGAATTAATGAAGAAGTTATCTTAAGGCTTACTAATAAGATAATTATTTTTTATCTCCTTCACATACGCAATGGTCTTCTTGGCAAATGTCTGCCACTTAAGCCTTTAAACCTCTCTTCATTCCAAACATTTCCTCTTTCATGATATCCGTATTCTTCCCAATATCCATCCTCGTAATCTTTCAAAAAGGTAATTCCGCATAACCACTTTGCACTTTTCCAACCATATAGATGTGGAATGAATGGTCTTAAAGGAAAACCTTGTTCAATAGACAAGAATTTATCATTTATCTTTAAAGCTAATATGCTATCTTCATTAAGTCCGTCTTCAATCGGTACAACTGTTGTATAACCATCTAGACATGAAAACAGTATCCATTTAGCTTCTTTTTTCACTTTAGACTTTTGAGCAATAGATTTCATAGGTATTCCTTCCCATTTGACATTTTCTATACTCCAGCCTGTTACACAGTGGAAATCTTTAACATAAATGACGCGATCCATTTTTAATAGTTCATCATAGGAAAGTGATAATTCGTTCTCTACAAGTCCGTTAATCGTTAATCTATAACTTTTTATATCAACTTCAGGTACACCAAGAGCTGCGTAATATATAAATCGCTTAATAAATCTTTGATTAGGAGGCAAAACTTTCTGTTCCATATTTTAGGATTGATTATAGAATGAAGCTAATAAGCTTATATTAAATTGTTTTTCAAAATTTAAACACCGATTTGTCTTGAATCGGAAAAGACGCTTATCCAATTATCATAATAAAAAATAAACATGTTTTCATAAAATCTTATTTTTCAAAATTTTAATCAAATAAAAAATGATAGCTTAACATTAATATTTTGATCATGTCAAGTGGTACATTAAAAGAAAAGGATAAGATTGATAAAAAAATGTTTATTGAATTCGGGGAAGAATGTGCAAACTTCAATTCAACACTTCATAGCAAAGTAGGTTTTGAAACCATTGATTTACAAAATTTTTTGAAGCTAACCTTCAAATAAGCTGTACTATATTCAAAAAGTGGGGCTTAGAAATACTGATAATACTTTATACATTTAAAGAAGTCAGATATAGACAGTTTTTGAAATTGCTTCCCAATATAAGCTCCAAGGTTCTGTCCCAAAGATTAAAAGATTTGGAGAAAGCTAACTTGACAAGAAGAGATGTTGCTGAAAGAAAACCCCCGGTTGTCAAATACAGTTTAACACAGGAAGGTAATTTGATCGTAAAAATGGGAGAACATATTTTTCTTTACTTGGTTTAAGAATATATTATTAATAAAAATATGATTACTAAATTACTAATTAGTTAAAAAAATATAAATAATTTTAAAATTAGCAAAAAGCATTGAAACAAAATCATATTTTATAACATGTATTTCTGCATTTAGCATCGAATAAAACCATTTATGGAGAATCAATTTTAAATCAAATTGAACTGCAGTTAATTTTAGAAAACGGTTATTTGCCTAATGTAACCTCAACATTATCAGATGGAACAGTAATTTGTGAGAACTTCTATCTAATACATACGGCTATACCAGTATCTTAAGCTAGCTTTTAATTTTTTACAATTTTTTAATCTCATGTCTCCGCATAGTTTCTGGCTTCCTCACTGCCCTAGAAGGGTGAAGGTTACACTTCTAGAGAAGCTCATTGGTTTCCAGCATTGATTCGGAGCTACATATCTCATTTGCTGGACATTTTATAGCTCAGAGCCCCATTTGATCAGGTTTATTAAAACCTTCATTAAAAGGGTTGCTAACCCAAATTCTGGATTCTATTAAGAATCCTTTATTAATAAAGAAATATTGAATGCTTCTCCTTAAGTCCCATAAAGCTCTCTATCGAGCTTAGGAGGAACGTTGCTGAATTTCCTAAAAGAAATTTATAAAATAACTATTTTAATCTATTCATTCCCACCCTAAAGGACGGGGCTTTCATTATGTAAAGCTTAATCTTTTTAAAATGTAATACCTTCCAATTCCAACAATCTTCTTTTAATATGTATCCCGCTAGAATATCCTCCTAGACCATTTTTTGCTACAACTCTATGACAGGGAATTATAAGCAAGACTTCATTTTTAGATAAAGCGTTTCCAACAGCCCTCGGAGAAGTTTGCAACCTTTGAGAAACTTCCTTGTATGTTTTTACCTGTCCCCATTTTATTTTCATTATTTCTTTATATACTAGCTTTCTAAAAGGAGAAACTCCTTGAAAGTCTACCTTTTCGTTAAATTCAACAGGCTTTCCCTGAAAATAAAGATCAAGTTTTGAAAATAACTCCTTAAATTTTTCATTTCTTATCAGATTTTTATTTTCGCAATCACAGAAATCAAGCTTAACTAGGCCTCTTTCACTTTTTACAACCGTTATTTTACCTAAGGGACTTTCATAAAGACCGTAAACAAACATATGCAAATAATCTTACATCATTTACAAAAAGCTTGATTAAACTAAATTTTTACCATGCTTTACTGAAAAGCAAAAAATACCTATACATGAAATGCTTATACGAGAGTTAAAGCTTCCAAAGCAGCTGCCAAAAGAAGAATTATAGCAGAGAGGATAATTATGAACACAGTGTATATTAATTCATTTTTGAAATCTGAAAAGTTCCTTCTTAGTATTGAACGTATGAAATAAATAACTAAATAGGTACCCTGTGATATAGTAAGCGCATAGCCTAGGAACTCGAGAATTCCAAAGAAATAAAAGAATGGATTGAATATTGTGAATAAAATCAAATATGCCGCTATGAAATATGGATTTAAACCTAGCTGATTTGAAGTTTCAATTGAGATTGTGGAAAAAACTTTTGAAGTTTCAGACATAACTTCAATCAGATTATATAATCCTATTATAGGAATTAAGAAGTTTAAAGCAATATAATAATTATTTGAAAAAATGTACAAAACAATATCTGGATAATTTGTTGGAATGCTTTGATGAAGATTGGATATTATAGATTTCTCAAGATTAACGTCAAAACCAACGTATAGCCAGTATTCAGAAAAGAAGATTAACAATAAAACTAAAAGGAAGAGTGCTATGAAATAAATTTTAATTCTCTTTCTAAGTTTCAATGAAATGGTAGAAATTCTTTTGGCCATATTAGTAAAACTAATTTTCAGCAAATATATAAATGGCTTAATCTTTCGCACAAATTTAGGAGAATAAAGAGTTGATTCAGGAATGTTGAGTTAGATGCTTCTTTAAGTTCTAAATTTATCAAATTAAACAAGTTTAAACAGAACGTTATATAATCATTGTTTCAATAACAACTAAATGCAATCAGTAAGAAAAATTAACGCATCGACATACATGCTTAAAGTTGATATACCCATAGCTTCACTCAAGTATGTTAATTCATACGCTATTCAAAGCAAAGATAATACTCTACTTATAGATACAGGCTGGAATAATGATTCTTCCTTAAATTCCTTTCTTAGAAATATTTCATTTTTAAATTTGGATATAAATAAAATCAAGCATATAATAATAACACATTTTCACATAGACCATTTAGGTTTATCTCTCAAAATTAGAGAATTAGCAAATGCATCTTTGTATATACACGAAAGAGATAGGGAATATATAATTAACATTTTAAAAGATGTGGAGAAAAGCATTGAAAACTTTAGGGAAACATTAATAAAGGTAGGGGCTCCAGCTGACATATACCAAAATTTAGAAAATTTTAGTTGGATTAGATGGATTAAATTCTTTGAAAGATTTATAGATGTTTCTGAAAGCGTAAAAGATAACGAAACGATTAAGCATGATGAGCATGAGTTAGAGCTAATATGGACACCAGGTCATACTCCTGGGCACATATGCATATATGATAGAAATGATAGAGTTTTGTTCTCAGGAAATCATATATTACCAAGTATATCCTCGAATATCTCTGCTTTCGATTTTAAAATCAATCCTCTAGAGGAATACATTGGTAGTTTGAATAAAATATCTAATTTGGAAGTATCAACAGTATTGCCTGCACACGAATACGAGTATCATAATCTAAAAGGAAGAATCATGGAATTAAAGATGCATCATCATAATAGGCTGAAAGAAATTATTGAAGCTATAAAAAAAGGTAGAAATTCTCCTTACGAAATAGCATCACAAATTAGTTGGAAATTAGGAGGAAAGAAATGGAATGATGTTGATCCATTTCAAAAATACATGGCCTTAGGAGAAACGATTTCTCATTTAATATTTTTAAAGTCTAAAGGCATAATTAAAGAAGAAGAAAACTTTAATTCTATTAAATATTTTATCAATAAAGAAATAAAAGAAGAAGATATTAAAAATTTGATTATTTGATAATATTATAGTTTAAGCATGCCTAAATAATATGATAAAAATTTAATTTATCTTAGTTCTTCCTCTGTTTTTCTTCTCTTTACAGCTTGATCAAATATTATCCAATTTCTATACCACTCTTCATTTTCTTTTTTCAATTGTTCAAGGATCATTTTAGTTAATTCTTTCGCACTTATCTCATTAACTCTTTTTTCAAGAATTTTAGCTTCTACAATTTTACCTATTCTTCTGGCAGCTTCTAAAGTTGCACCCGCCTTTAAACAACTAACAATGACCTTTTCTATAGCAAACTCTTCTTTCGAACCGTCTCTTTTAACAACGTGGATTACCACAAGATTTATTCATATTATATAAATTTAAATATTTTTAAAATTAAAATCAATTTAGAATTCTACAATAGCATATCATTAGTATACCCCGATGAGCCTTCTCTATGATAAAATTTAGAGAAAAGATAATATTAGGAAGCGAAGATTTGTTATAAATGGTTGTGTAAGGCCTTTTGTATAAGAATACATTTTTCTTTTTTTTAAAGCCTTAACTATACTAACCTACCTTTTCCTTTTTCTCTTTAATTTCCCTTTCAAGCTTTTCCATAAGATAAATCCATGCTAAAAGGCAAGGATCAACTTTTTTATTATTTTCTTCGCTCATTTAATCAACCTCCGCAGGAAGTTTTTAACTCTTTCCCATGCATCATCTGCTGCAGCCTTATTATAAGCACGGCCTCTATCATTGAAGAAAGCATGATATGCGCCTGGGTATATTTTTAGCTCTAAATCCTTTTTATATTTTACTACTGCTGATATAAGAGCTGGTAAACCTTCATTTATTGGTGGATCTTCTCCTGCATATAATCCCAAAATTGGACCCTTAATCTTTTCTACTGCTTCTATGGGCTGAGGGTTTCTACCGTAAAAGACAATTGTACCATCTAAAGGAACTTCGGTTGCTAATTGAAAGGCCAGACCTCCTCCCATGCAGAAACCCATACTTACTATCTTTTTAGCGCCCATTGAATTAATGTAATCATAAGACTTTATTAGATCCTTTATCATGCTTTCCTCCATCATGGATCTATTGACAACTAAAAGATCTATAACCTTCCTACTTTTTTCATCTAAAGATGACATAATCTCTTTATAAGCATCTGGGCTAGTTCTTTTTTCTGGAGGTAAACTCCAAACTTTAACCATAACGTTCTGTATATTTACTGGTGTGAGGATATCCTCATATTTAGTGTAAAGTTGGGGAGCAAAAGCCATATACCCTTCATTGGCCAATCTCCTTGAAATATCCCTTATGTTATCATTGAGACCCCAAATTTCATGAATCACTATTATTGCCAACGAAAAACTTTCTGGAGAAGCTAAAAAGGCTCTTATTTTTCCCTCGTATGACTCATAAAAAAGCTCTTTCTCATACATGTTTTCACTATTCATTATTTTTTACCTGAATTATAAACGTATTTCAATTTTAACATAGACCACATCTAACCCTCAATGAGTTAAAGTTAAGATAGCTACCTCTGAAAAATTCTAAAATTCAATATAAGAACGATAATCTCTACGAGGACATCGATTAAATCTTTGAAGAAAAATATTGCTTACCTTTATCATAATCTTTGATTCAGAACCCATAATTGCATGAAATGAAAATCTCACGTATATAGCTAAGGGGAAGTCAGTTGCAATAGGTGATACTAGGGCGGTTATGAATCATAGGGTTACTTTAAGTTATTTATGCCAACTTACTTGAAGAGCATTTCAAAGATATCTTATAAGCGGGTCTCCGCCTTTTTCTACAGAATGCTAAGAATATATTACAGTGCCTGCTTTGCCTTTGATAGCTTCCATTATCTTATTTGTCGAAGTTATGATAGCTTTCTTTCCACCTTTTTCTAAAAATTCAACGCATGAGACTATTTTAGGTTTCATGCTGCCCTCTAAGAAATGACCCTCTTCCAGGTATTTCTTTGCTTCGTCTAAACTCAAAGAATCCAAATCTATTTCATTCTCCTTCATAAAGTTTAGCTTAACTTTCTTAACATTCGTAGCAATAAGTAGAATATCGCTATTTGTTTCAACAGCTAATAGTGAACTTGTTAGATCTTTGTCAATAACAGCATCAGTACCTTCGATTTTTCCACTTCTTGTAACAACGGGCACTCCTCCACCTCCGCAACAAATTACGATTCCTTTCTTGGATAAACTTCTAATCAGGTCAATTTCAATGATTTTTAAGGGTTTTGGTGATGCTACAACTCTCCGATAACCTTCCTTATTTCCCATGGTAACTTTTTTCAAAAAATAACCACTTTCAATAAGTTTTTTAGCTTCGTTTTCATTGTAAAGAAGCCCTATTGGCTTTGTTGGATTTTTAAAACTTTCATCCTTTTCATCGACTATGACTCTAGTTGTTATTAGATAACTATTGATTTTTTTGACTGAATAATAATAGAGCAACTCCTGAATTCTTAATCCTATTTGAGCTTGGGTCATCGCTACCAAGACATACAAAGGTTCTTTAAACTCAAAATTTTCCTGCATTAAGAGCAAATTTCCTACTTGAGGTCCATTTCCATGCGTTACTAAAACTTCGAAACCTTCATCACTAAGTTTAGCAATTTGATTGCAAGCTTCATGGAGTGTCGAGTAATTGCTGTCTATAGCATTTCCTCCTATTGCAATAACGATTCTATCCATGTGATGAGTTAAATATTGTAGTATAAAATAGAAAAAACTATTCATGAATTGATGAAATGTTTTAAAAATTCTTCTTTTTTAAAATTAATTTTAAAAAATTAATAAATTGTTGGCATGATGCCTAATCTGTAGAACGAAAATAAATACAACACCATAATAAGAATCAATATTATGAATATAAGTACAAAAGCACCTTTCTTTGTTGGTGTATTTTTGATTTCAAACTTTGCCATCATCCCCTCGAATACTTCTCCTACTTTTCCTTTGTACAATATCGTAGCAATCATGTTGAAGACAAACATGATTCCTCCTGCAATAGCAATAAGACCACCCAAAGCTAAAAGGAACGTGTAACTACTCCAGAAAGGTAGGCCTAAATCTGAGGGCATAAATGTCCTTCTTGGATCTCCGTTATAACCTGCTAATGCCATTCCAGTAATAAGAATTAATATTCCTATAAAAAACGTATATAACTGAATTTTTGAAAGCTTAACACTGTAAAGCTTCTTTGAAATTAGTGAAGGTAAAATATAATAGAAAAGCCCCATAAATGCAATCGTAGTTGAACCAGCGACTGTTCCGTGAAAATGCGCATTGACCCATAATGTATTATGATAATTTAGATTAGTCTGAAGTGTAGTCAATGGTTGGGCTAATGCTCCTCCATATGCCAATGATATCAGCGAAAAAATAGCAGCAGCTATAGCAGGATTGCCCCATGGTATTCTTTTTATCCATCCAAATAGACTTGTTCTATATGATGCAGTTACTGTAGCACTGAGTGCTCCGGTCAATGCAAAAGCATGCAAAACTGTTGGAATTGATAACAAATGCGAACCTACACTCCCTGAAGCTTGCTTAAATATATAAGAGAAACCAGGATCAACAAGTATGTGATGGCCGATAGCAGGTATAGTAAATATTAGCAATAGACCAAATGCTATTCTTGCGTATTTCTCATTTATAAAGTTCGCAGCTGTAAATCCTGTTCCTAAAACAATTAGTGCATATAACGCTATAATTGTTGCTGCCAAATTAATGTATTGAGCATCGTGACCTAGCCCCCAATAATACCACCTATAAGCCTCCACGTTCATTTCTATTAATCCTATCCTCCATGCTAAGGTAAAAGAAAAGGTAATTAAACCATAAAAAACGGTTATCAAAGCAATAATTGCAGCTACCACAGCACCCCAAGTAACTAAAGGCAAAGATCCTGTATACTTTCCATCAATTTTTGCCTTGTATATCGATAGGAAGAATACTAAAACTGCTATACCTGCGCCTGCTACAAATAGCAAATAGCCTATATAGAATAAAGGATGAGCAGCTAATGGAACGTAAGCAGTAAATAAAACACTGGCTTGCCCAATACCAACGATATACTCGATCATTGCTTGCCCTATGACCATTGTAAAGAACGATGTCCAAGCAAGCTTTGCTGGATAGATGTCATTGTTAAGAATAACGGTACTTAAGAAATATAGTATCGCTACTTCGGCCCATAATATCCAGAATATAAGCATATTCATACCATGTAGTGTAAGCCAAGCATAATAGTTCATTGGATTCAAATTTAAAATGGATATTAATGTATCAATTTGGGATCTTCCTGAAGCTACAAAAATTGCAGCAATACCGCCTATTGATACTGATATAAGGGCCATGATTAAATTAAGAATTATAAATTTCCTAGCAGTTCTGTAAACTTTAAGGCCTGCTAGTGGAGAAATTACAAATTGTTCCATTTTAAATCACCTCAATTAAAGCTCGCATATAACTATGACCGTAACCGCAGTATTCATTACAAATTAAATAGTAAACCCCACGTTGATTGAAGGATATATGAAAAACGTAAACTATACCAGGTATAACCATCAGATTAAAAACAACATCGTTTCCAACAATTTCAAAACCATGAACAACATCAAAGCTTGAAACCATTATTTCATATTCAATTCCTTTGTATAAAACTAACTTACTTATTGACCAATAATACTGTCTTGCCAATATGTAAATTGTCTGACCTGCAGGAACTGGTTTCCCATCATACTTTGCAGAAAAGTTTAGAGCCAAATTTTCAAAAGCTTTTGAATCAATTGTCAACGTAGTTGTAGGAACTTCATGAGTTGGATTTATAATAGGCCAAACTAATGTTGTTACAGCCATCAAAGCAAATACAACTGCAATAACTATCCAAAGTTTTTCTTCTGTAGTTAAACCTTTGTCCCATTCCTCAACTTTTTTAGATTTGAAGACCATTTTTATGGATGATGCGGAGGAGTACTAATACCATGTATTCCTAAAACTTCAAACAGAACCCATATACTATATACTAGTAGTACTGTAATCGATAATGATGACCAGAACCAAAGGTTGTCCAACAATAGAGAAATCCATTTATTTGGCATATAAGTTAAAATCTTTATATATTATTTATAATTTTCCCCTAATCTATTAGGAAGATATTTATATATTTTTCATAATTTCCCCTTATTTATTAGGGAAATATAGCTCTAAAAATAAAAATTTATATATATTATTTAACATATAAGCATTTAATTGCATTAAATTACACAAAAATATATCTATATTTTATGATCGATGAACAAATGAAATATACATAATGTATATTATTACACAATTATTTAAATTTTTCTTGGAATTTCAATTTATGCAACTGAGAACACTAATTATACATTAATTAATTATACTACTCCTTGCGAGCTGACTTCCTCCCGCCCTAAAGTGCGAGGGTCCCCCTCAATTGATTCGGAGCTACATTTCTCATTTACTGGACAGTCGGGAGGATCAGAGCTTCCTCCATTTGATCGGGTCCTGAATAAAAGGAGCCTTCATATAAAGGGTAGCCAGCCCAAAATCTAGATTCTATTAAGAATCCTTCATTAAAAAGCAATGCTGAATCTCCTCCTTAAGTCCCATAAACCCCTCAATCAAGCTTAGGAGGAGCTTCACTGAATTTCCTAAAAAAATTTAAATTTTAATTATTTAAGCCTATTCACCCCCGCCCTTACGAGTGAGGCTTTCATTATCTGTAAATAGGTAATGGAAGAAACTTCTATACAACTGTTTAGTGGGATATTATGAAATTTGAGATTTTATAACTTCCAAACATACAAAAGATCCTTGATCATTATCTCTTAATTCTTCTATTTTCGCATCATCTCCTGGCTTACCAAATAGTGTGCTTCTAATTTTTGATATTCTGAATTCCTTCAAGTAATTTTTTATATCCTGTTTAGTTATGAATTTAGCTCTAGAATAGTATTTATGGCCTTTTTTACCCAATTCTTCATAATATTTTCCATATTCTGAATCTTTAGGAATGAAGCATACTACAAGCCTTTTTCTTGAAACTCTCATAGCCTCCCTTAACAATTTTTCAGGGTCCTCTACGAAACAAATAGTTACTGAAATAAAACTACATTCAACAGCGTTGTCTCTAATTGGCAAATATAAAGCATGAGCTAAAATCCTATCTTCATCATATCCTGTTATCTCTTTAAGCATAAATATAGATGAATCTATTGATACTTTCCTTCCTTCAATAACCTCATGAAATATTCCAGGTCCTGAACCTATATCAATACAATCCTTTAATCTGAATGAACTTACCAGTCTTTTTTCACTTTCATATATGGTAGCATGTCTTTCATACCAAGATTTGTAACCTTTTGCGTCCGTAAAAATATTTTCCACGAATTAAAATGTAACTAAAACGATTAATAAGATTTTAACAAACTGAACATATAGGATATATCTACTATTGATAATGATGAAAATTTATTACAACCAGTTGAAGATTTCTATGAAACTTTTTTCTTTTATATAAACTTAGTAAATTAAATTTTTTAATGAAATTGATATCCGACAAATATGGAAGTTTATGATCTTTTGCCAATGATGCTTAATTATTACTTCGAATAAAACGCTGTCCTACACAGGCTAGAGATTGAAAAATCAATAGAACTGTGAAATTTTGCCGGATAAAATTCTAAGAAAAGAAAATAATGTCATAATCAGAGCACCCAATGATACAGAGAACTTGAACCCCTTTTTATCTGTTAAGATGCCTGCTGGTATTGATACAAAAATGAAAATTAAAGGCCATGCGGCAGATAGTAATCCTACATCTTGAACAGAAACACTGAATAAATCTGTCATTATCGGTACAGTTATAGGGGCAAAGTTTAACCAAAGAAGTTGCGAGATAGCTGCTACAATCATATAAGAGCCTAAAACTGCCCAGCGATACCGCGAAATAATTTCCATAATATAATAATTTTAATAATATACAAATTCTAGAAAAAATGGTGCAGTATTTTTTAAATTTCTCAATACTATTGAGGAAATTATATAATTTCTTTTAATGAAAATACAGCTATGAAAATAATTGATTTACATCAGGATATCGCTTACGCAAATCAAACAGGAAAGGATGTAATAAACGAGCAGGAAAAGCAATCAAGCATAAAAATGCTAAGTAATTTTGAAGATGCAATAATTTTTGCATCTATTTTTCCTCATATTGAAACATTGAATGAGAAAAGTCATCAGCTTGCATCCTTATATAATAGACCAATGCGTGGAACAGCTTTCTCTTTTCCATTGTTTTTGGATCAGCTAAAGTTTTATTACTATTTAGAAAGAAAGGGAATTGCAAAAATAGTTAAGAAGGAAACAGATTTAAATGTTAAAGGAATTAAGTTGCTCATTTCTTTAGAAGGGGCCGATATCCTAAGAGATTTTGAAGATCTTTACTTAATTAAGGAAATGCATGCATTAAGCCTTGGGTTAACTTGGAATTATGATAATAAATTCGCAGCGTCTTGCATGACAAAAAAGGATTTTGGCTTAACAGAAGAAGGAGAAGAACTTGTAAAGCTTGCAAATTCATTAGGTATTATAATAGATTTAGCACATGCAAGCAAAAATACATTGTTGGAAGCGGCTTCGATCACAAAAAAGCCTATAATTGTTTCGCATGCAAACGTTAGAAAATTGAAAGAACATCGAAGAAACCTTGATGATGAAGAGATTGAAGCAGTAATTAAGACCCAAGGCATTATTGGAGTTACAGCAATAGTTGAAACTCTAGGCGAAGCTAAAATTGAAAATATCGTTGAGAACATAAGGTACATTGGAGAGAATTTCGGCTGGCAATACGTAGCTATTGGAACAGATTTCCTTGGAATTGAAAATGTTCCTAGAGGTTTTGAAAACATTTTAAAAATTAAAGATGTAGCTGACTTAATAGAAGAACACAAGGATGAAGTTCTTTGGAAAAATGCGATGAGAGTTATTCAAAAGAATCTATTAAGTAATAATTAAGCACTAATCGATACAAACTTATATTTTTAGCATACAAAAATCATTCATGCCTAAAGTTAAAGATATAAGCTTAGCTGAAAAAGGCAAAGCTTCCTATGAATGGGCAAGGGCAAATATGATTATCCTAGAAAAAACAATCGAAAAATATGAAAAGGATAGACCTCTAAGTGGATTAAAAACTGCTTTATGTTTACATGTAACAAAAGAGACTTCAGTTCTAGCGATGGGTCTAAAAAGATTGGGCGCCGAAGTAAGTCTATGTGCGGCTAATCCTTTAAGTACACAGGATGAAATTGCTGCTTTCCTAGCAACCCAAGGCATAGATGTATATGCATGGAGAGGAGAAAGCAATGAAGAATACTATGACAATATAAGGTCCGTTCTAAATAAGAAACCGCATACAATTACTGACGATGGATCTGATATGCACACCATGTATCATAAAGAATACATAAATTCCTTTAAACCATTAGGAGGAACTGAAGAAACTACCACAGGTGTTATAAGGTTGAAAGCATTAGAAAGAGAAAATAAGCTAGCTTACCCAATCATTGCTGTTAATGATGCGTATACCAAATATCTTTTTGATAATCGATATGGCACTGGCCAAAGCACCTTGGATGGGTTGCTTAGGGCAACAAGCTTACTTTTGGCTGGTAAAACGATTGTTGTTGTCGGATATGGTTGGGTTGGAAAAGGAATAGCTAATAGAGCAAGAGGCATGAGTGCTAAAGTAATAGTAACTGAGGTTGATCCTGTAAAAGCCTTGGAAGCGCATATGGATGGTTTTATGGTAATGCCTATGAGTGAGGCATGTAAATATGCAGATATTATAATTACTGCAACAGGTCAAAAAAATGTTGTAAGAGAAGAACACTTCAAATCAATGAAGGATAGAGTAATACTTGCTAACGCAGGACACTTTGATGTAGAAATAGATATTAAATGGTTAGAAAAGAATGCAAAAAGTAAAAGGAAAGTTAGAGAGCATGTTGAAGAATATCTTATAGATGGCAAAAGAATTTACCTTTTAACTAAAGGTAGAGTTGTAAATTTGGTTGCTGCTGAGGGGCATCCGCCAGAGGTTATGGCTCTATCATTTACCAATCAATTGCTTTCGATTATCTACATTGTAAAAAATTACAGTAAACTTAGGAACAGTGTTTATAAAGTTCCTCAAGAAATAGATAGGGAAGTAGCATTTAATGCTTTAGAAGCAATGAATATAAAAATAGATGAGCTTACACCGGAACAATTAGAATATGCAAAGAGTTGGGAGGTATGATTTAGCAAAATGAATTTAATATGAATTTTTAACCCATATTAAACCAGCCTAATATTAAATAGAAAACATGCACTCATGATGGAAAGCATTGTTCCCAAGATTATCACACATTAATGGAAATAATATCGTGCAGACATAAACATATTATAAAGGATCTTTCCGATCGATAGGTTATGATCTAAAACTTTTGAAGCCAAGGAATAGTAAATCAGCAAAGCAAAGCTTCTTATCACCTATGTTCAGAGTTTAATGATAGAATTCAGCTACTTTTCAATGTTTTTATGATAAAAAAACTTTTAAAGCTAGAAATTTTTGTGAAAATTAAAAATATTAAATATTAAATATAAGAATATTAAATAATCTAACTAATAAAGTCAGCATTGAATTTGTGTACCGAAGGTGACAAACATGGGTGTAGTTATTAAGGAGTTGCATATTAAAGGAGATAAGGGGGAAATGAGACTTAGTGTCTTATTTGATAGCGGTGCATCCGATCCTTTATTAGAAGCAATGTTGCAATGGAGCTATCCACTCCCAGAAAGTTGCCCATTCCAAGAGAATTTATGGCGGCTGATGGAGATAAAGTTGCATGCAATTTCTTCTGCGATTTAATAGTAGAGATTGAAGGAAAAGAGATTGGAATTGAGGCATTCCTCGTTGATAAACTGCCAGTTCCTTTAATCTTTGGAGCATTAGATATGGAAGCTTACAGGATCAAGCTAGATTTAGCTAATAAAAAGCTTGACCTATCTGAGTTTACAGGATATATGCTAGCCCTATAATAAAATTAAACATTTATGATGACCTTCGGCGAACTGTCATAATTTGTTCTTTTTAACTTTTAAGAATATCTAAATTAATGAAAATTTTTGAAAAGAATGAAATATTAAGATTGAAATAGAATTTATGATTTACTGCAAGCCAAATAATTTATCCATAATTTAACCCGCCATCCTCAAACTTAGCACAATTTGATAGCTTGTGAGGAATAATTCTACTTTTGTTTAATATATGAATGACCAATTGCAAAAACTGAGTTTTTCATTTTGACAAACTAACAATATAAAATTATTTAATTTGTTTTATAGTAGTTCATTGATAGTATAAACAAACTTTTTGAATAGCAAATTCTATAGTTTCTTTTTCATACATTAATAAATATATGATCTTATAGCTATATCAATAAAATTTTACGCATAAAATTTATATGCTTTACCCAATAAACTCAATTTATGTTAAATAAACCATATGCTGCGTTTATTCTATCTTTAATAGGCGGAGTATTCATTCTACTACCAATCGCAATATTCTTTATGTTCGCGTTTCTTTTTAGATCATATCATTACTATTATTACAATATGATGGTGCATCCAATGTTTATCTACCAACCTTATATTTTCACAATGAGTCTTGCATTCATCTTAATAGGATTAATATCTGGTGTACTTGTAATCCTAGGATCCACTATGATTAATAGCGACGATCCAGATAAAATTAGAACCGGCGGTATATTGGTAATTGTATTTTCAGTAATCAGCATAATTAGCGGCGGAGGCTTTTTGGTTGGTTTCATTCTAGGCTTAATTGGAGGAATTTTAGCAGTAATTTGGCACTCTCCAAATATAACTACATCAACGCAATCTAAAACACAATAAAATACCAAACAAAGGTAACATACTTAAATACTACGTAGATCATATAGTTCTAGAATCAGCAGAATAGTCGGTTTACAAATTTTTGGTATACCTGAAATATAAATAGTAACCCTATATTAGAAGGCTATGATAAATATAAATAAGGTTGAAAAGATAAATGCGCCTATTGAGGAAATATTCAGGTATATAGAAAATCCAGAAAATTTAAAGTTGTATTTTCCAAATATAGTGGATATAATTAATTCTCATATTTCAGAAAAAAAAAAGGTTGGTGATAGTTTTGTTGCCACGTTTATAACAATGGGAGTTGTTTTCGAAGAATTATTCACAGTAAATGAATATGAAGATCTGAATTCAATATCATTAAACTTTGCAGGTGTTTTGAATGGGAAAATGGGGTTTAATTTTCATAAAATTTATAAAGATGTAACCCTGGCAAACTTCTATTTAAACTACAGAATAAATAATGATATTTCGGAGAATCCCATCGATAGTATTATATTTCAAAGATTGAGCACAATTAATTTTGAAAGAGTATTGGAAAATTTAAAATTGGTATCCGAAACTAGCTATATTCTTTCAAATAGTAAAATTTATATATTTAGAAAATTGACTCAAGCTTACATTTAGAAGTATCACCCAAGCTATAGAAAGTTAACATATTTTAAAAATTTTATTAAATTTGTCGATGAGAAATTTTTTGATGATATATTGTCCTGTTTGTGAAAAAGAATTTGAAGATTGGTATAAACTTTCTATTCACTTCGAAAACGTCTCAGCCAAAAATGATCCATCTCATATAATGTGGCTGAATAGAAACATAACTTCTGAAAAAGTAGATACCGAAACCTTAGCAGATTTGTTAGAAAAATTCTTTGAAGCCCCAGAAGGATTAGGAATGTGGATAAGAAGGAAATTCATAGAGAAATTCTACATAAATACGCATCCGTTTATTCTGGCCATGCAGAAACCAACAAGAGGCATACTCTTAGGTTATGTAATAGAACATCAACATTTTCTAAGAAATTGGGCAAAGGTGCTTTCATTAATTGTTTATAAGACGGATGTGGATGAAGCTATGGAATATGAGCTAGAAAATATAAGTGTTGAGTTCATAGGTTATAAAGGAAGACCTTCGCATTATGAATTGCTTCTTAGAATGGGTGAGAGTCTTGGAATGACAAGGAAAGAAATTCTATCTTTTGAGCCTTTGGAGGCTACTAAAAAAGCTATATATTTTTGGAGAAAAACTGCAGAAGAAAGGGATTGGGTCGAAGCAATGGCTGCGATGCATAGTCTTGAATTGGTTGCTGATAGAACTATAAGAAAATACGGTGCTCCAATGCATTATTTCAATGAAAAGATCTTAACTTCTGAAGATTATCCACAGGCAGTTAAAGATTTCTTAAGAGAAGGTTATGAAGCAGATGAAGAACATGCTGGCGAAGCATTAGAATTGGTAGAAAAATATGTTAAGCATGCTCAAAGATTGCAGATTACTGTTTTAAAATCATTTGATGCCTTTCATTCTTATCTATTCGCTAGGTTAAAAAGAGGATTGTCTTTTGGAGATATTTCATTGAAGGAGGTGATTTTGAAATGAGAATAATTGTAAACGGAAGAGAAGCAGGAACAAGGCAAACAGGATGTGCTCTATGTGGTGCTAGATGGGGGGAATATTATAAAAACATTGATAATGAAAATTTATTTTTCTGCTGCAATATATGTGCAGAAGAGTTCGCAAATATGGTAAAGGAAGTTAAAAAAAGGACTGGATGGAATAAAATAGACGAATTAATTATTGAAGGTAACTATTACAAAGGAAGAACATGTAGAGCAAAAAGTGATAATAATGAGTTTAAATTCTATGTTAAATTTAATGAAAGTGCAAATATTGATATTTTTAATGAACTAAGTTAGTTTTTAATTTTCGGATAAACTCAATAAACCTTTTTTCCTGCTACGTATGTCTCTAAAACTTTTATTTTCTTTAACTGTTTTCTTTCTATTTCAAATGGATCTTGATCAACTATGATAAAGTCGGCATATTTTCCTACTTCCAATGAACCTATGTTATCCTTTTCATACATTGCATATGCTGAACCATAAGTATATGCATGCATTGATTCAATTAAGTCGAGCTTCTCATGCTTTATGTACTCGAAATGCTTTAGATTTTCAAATTCTCCTCTAGTAACACTCGCATAAATTGTTTCCCAAGGATTCAAAGGTTCTACAGGACTATCTGTAGAAAAACTCAGTTTAATTCCCTCTTCGATCATCGTTTTGAAAGGATATAGCCATTTCATTCTTTTAATTCCTAATCTATCCATCGCCCAAAAATCTGAAATAACGAAGTGAGGCTGAACACAAGCTACCAATTTTAAATTAGCAATTTCTTTTATTTGTTCTGGCCTTATAACTGAAGCATGTTCTATTCTATGTCTTATATTTCTTTTGACTCCCCTGTATGCATCAATCAAATAATCTATAGTACGATCTCCTATTGCATGCACAGCCATTTGAAAACCTGAACAATCTGCTTCTTTAATTATTTCTTTTAAAGTATCAACACTTATGTTCATATAACCGCTTGTATCTGGGCTATCTTCATAAGGCAATGATAAATGAGCAGTTCTTATTCCCAGCGCTCCATCCGCGATTATCTTAAATCCCATTATCTTAAGAAATTCATTACCAAAGCCCATTCTTATTCTAGATTCCTTCATTATATTCAAGGGATCCTTATTTCCGTCAAGTCGAATATAAACTCTAACCCTTATAGGCATAGCTTCTTCTAAGCTCAATTCTATCAAAGATCCTAAGAATCCAGGATTCAAACCTGCTATACCAACGCACGTAACGCCTTGAGAGGCACAAAGCTTCATTGAATCTACTAAGTTCTTTTTTATTTCTTCATTTGTTAGTGCTTCTCTATACTTGGAGATGGCCATGCCTACTTCGTTTTCTTTAAGAATGTCTTTTTCCACACCTAAAATCTCCATTAGTTTTGTATTTATCAAGGCTGCATGACCACAAATTCTTAAGAGTAAAACCGGCCTGTCTCTAACTAATTGATCAATATCTTCCCTACTAGGATAGCGCCCTAATTTTTCTTGATCCCATCCTCTTCCTAATATCCATCCTTTATTTACCCTAGATGCGAACTCTCTAATTTTAGATTTGAGCTCGTCTATGCTTTTTACGTCTTTCAAGCTAAGTTGGTTAATTTCTTCTCCAATCGAATCTAAATGCACATGGGAATCAATGAAACCAGGAATTATTACCTCTTTATTTTTAAGATAAACTTCTTGGATATTTAATGTTCTGCAGATTTTTAGTGCTTCATCCTCGTTTCCTACATACAAAATTTTATCTTTAAATGTAATTATAGCTTGAGCTATTTTCAATGGCTTGAATGAAACATATATCTTACCTATAAAGCAAGGCATTATTTGTTCTATATTTTAATTGAACATCTATAATTCAAGCCAGTATTTAACAATCATTTCGGTGTTTTTCTCAAACTCCTTCTCTAATTTCTTAACCTCGTTTATAAGTTTACTCTCGCCTCCATAAAAGTTAATCCAATCTTGAACAATTTCAGAATTTACTTCTACATGAAATTGAATTCCAAGAAGTTTGTTTATCCTAAAGGCTTGGAAATATTTGTTGCTATACGCAAGCAATTTAGCTTCATACGGAAGTGAAAAAGTATCAGAGTGCCATTGAAATACGGTCAATTCTTCCTTCCCAAAATATTCCTTTAGTTCATCTAACAATATAACCCTTTGAATGCCAGTTCCTTTGCCGAAGGGGCCTTTGATAACTCTTCCACCTAAAGCTTCGGCAATTAACTGAGAACCCAAGCAAAAACCCAATACTCTTTTGTTTTCTTTATATGCTTTCTTTAAAAGTTTCATTTCTTTTATGAGAAAGGGATACTTATCACATTCATAAACTCCCATAGGTCCTCCCATTAATATTAGAGCGTCAAAGCTTTCATTACCGTTCAAATCTTTTGCTTCTACTTCCCTTGAAACTTTCAAGAATTTCTTTAGAAACCCTAAAGTTTCTAAGGGGTGATTGTAAACAGCTAAAATATCCATGTTGATATTTTATGTTGAAAGAATATAAAAATTGGCTAATTATTTTATCTTAAACAATTAAAATACACTAAATAATAAAATTATATGCTAATAATTTCTACTGAAAAGCTTCCCGAGGAATGTAAAAGACTACTAAAAAATGTCAAGGATGAATTTTCTGAAGAAGATTTAGAAAGAGCAGATATAATTATGCTTTGGCCATCGCAGATAAGAACAATTTTGCCAAAGGCAAAATCTTTGAAAGTTATACAATGTTTCACGGCCGGAGTTGATGGTATCCCTTTTGAAATATTGCCAAAAGATGTTGTTGTATTTTCAAATGCTGGTGCTTATTCAGTTCCAGTAGCAGAACATGCCTTTGCCCTTATTATGACGTTAGCTAAAGGGATAGGTAAAAAGGAAAGGATTGTTGTACCTTACCTATTATCAGGCAAAACTTTACTTGTTCTAGGTGGAGGAGGTATAGGATCGGAAGTTGCGAGAATTGGAAAGACGGCGTTCAACATGTATGTAATAGGAATTTCTAGATCTTTTAAGAAACCTGAATTTTTTGATGAAAAGTATGATTTGGATAAATTGAAAGATGTAATAAGCAGAGCAGATTATATTGTAGATGCTTTGCCTTTGAATAAATTTACTAGGGGAATTTTAAACTATGATGTTCTATCAAGAACAAAAGAAAATTGCGTAATTGTCAATGTTGGAAGAGGAGAAACAATTGTTGAAGATGATATTTATAGAATACTGAAAGAAAGAAAGGGTCTAAGATTTGGAACTGACGTTTTTTGGAGAAAAGATGGAACTGAAGATTTCAATAGTAAATTATGGGAGTTAGAGAATTTTACTGGAACTCCGCATACAGCTGGCGCATATGGAAATGAAGCAGTTAAAATTCATGCAATAACCGAAGCATGTAAGAATGTTTATAGATACATTACTACAGGGAAGGCTGAAAACAAGATAAGAATTGAGGAGTATATATAAAGTATATACCAATAAAGAATACGCGTTCGTATAATACCTTATATTTTTGATACTTTCTGTTTATAAAAAAAATAAATATATGCCTTATACCAATAATATCACATGAATTTCGCTCTTCTAAAACTAAGAATAAACATGATCTTAGCAACATTAGGAATTCTATTGTTGGGTTTTGCTTTAGCATTAGCAATCGCAACATATGCATTCGGCACAACAATAGGAATAGGCTTAATAACTTCCATACTTATATTCCTATTCTTCTTTAATATTATACAATGGCTTTTTGGACCGTATCTTATAAATTTAGCATACAGGACAAGAGAAGTTGAACCCAATGATCCGAATTATGGATGGCTTTACAATCTAGTTGAAGAAGTCTCAAGATATAATGGTTTTAGGCAAGTACCAAAGGTTTATATTGCTGAAGTTCCATTTCCCAATGCATTTGCATACGGTAGTCCAATAGCTGGAAAGAGAATTGCTTTTACTTTACCTATTTTGAGATTGTTAAGCAAAGATGAACTAAAGGCTGTTGCAGGGCATGAAATAGGTCATCTAAAGCACAGAGATGTTGAACTTCTAATGGCTGTAGGTCTAATACCTTCTTTAATATATTACTTAGGCTTTTGGCTTTTGTGGGGAGGCTATTTTGGAGGCGGAGGAAAGGGAAACAACGGAAATCTTATACCCTTAATTGGGATAGCTATGATAGCGGTGAGTTTCATTTTCCAATTATTTGTGCTATTCCTTAACAGGATGAGAGAAGCACATGCTGATGTAAACGCTGCTTTGACAGTTCCTGAAGGGAAAGAAAACTTGCAATTATCATTGGCTAAATTGACTTTATCGATGGATCCCAACGCTTTACAAAAGTTTAAGAAACAAAGTACATCAAATCAAATGGCCAGCATGCTTTTCTTTGCTAATGCTGTAGAAGAAGTTCCTGCTTGGAATGCAAAAGAATTGGTAAACATTTGGAAATCCACAAGAGTTCCATGGTATGCTGACATATTTATGGATCATCCTCACCCAGCAAAGAGAATACAACTTCTTGAAAAGGTAAGTCCTTAAAAATTAAAAATTTTTTAAGAAAGAATTTTTCAGAATAATACAGAACTATCTTATTAAAGTAGCTTTTTCGTCTTTTATTATTTGGCTGAATACTTGTCTAAAAGTATTGAAAAAGAAAGATATAATTCCTACTCCTTGCAAAGGTGCTGCCAATAATAAAACAGGAAAGCTAAAGCCTATATCAAAAATTATCCTCATTAACAGACCTAAATTAAGCAGTAATATAGGAATGTAAGATGGTTTAATTTTCAATCGAACACTAAAGGTAGCCATTAATAAGTCCATTAAAACAACGTCTACACCGAAAACAGTATTAAATAAATAGCCTACAGATATACTATGAATAAAGGCATCATAGCTTATTAATGAGAAAATTGAAGCCAATAAAAGCCAAACCCAAGCTATATTGAGGCAAATTTTAGGATATAAGCTCCCTTTTGCACTTATCAATCTTGTAGCATATAATGATATAGCCCAAGCTATGAAAAAGAATATCGAAGCTATAGGATAGGGGTATGAAATAAAGCCAAATAACATTGCAAAGTATGCTGCAGTCATTGCCTTACTGTTGATGAATCTTCCTCTAAAAACCAAGCCTATGTCCCTAGCCATAACTGCGAATATCATAAGTACAGGAAAGGCTAAAGAAAGCCATGGAGAAAATTTAAGTGTTTCAAAAATAACGATGAATGTTGTTACAACGAGTGTAAAAACAATAAGGTAATTGTAACTTGTTGGTCTTAAACCGAATTTAGAAAATTTCAGATAAATTCTCGAATGATAAATTAACAATAAGAGTGCGATAAATGTGATGTAATAAAAGTATGGATCCATAAAACTCAATGATGTGATTGTTTTACTTGCTATAGCAATCAAGGCTGAAAACAAAACTAATATTCCAAACGATAAAATTAACGATTTAGATGCCACTTTACCACTCCATTCCATGCTCAGAGCTACCAATATTTCATTTCCGATCAAAGCCAAGAAGAAACCAAAGATCATAATAAACCAATGTACAGCAAAAAAGTTAGGTACTTGAATTGCATTGAACCCTTGTAAATTCATGAACATTAAGACGGCTGGTATCCCTGCTAGTAATAGAAGAATCATCCCTTCCAGCATTAGAATCATTTCTATTCTTAATCT
>AQVQ01000009.1 GCA_000375685.1 crenarchaeote SCGC AAA261-N23 | reverse complement strand
CCATTCTATTATTCATTTCATTCCTTGTAGCTATTACTTCGTTTCACAAAGAATTAATATCGCTTTTAAAATCGTCCATTCTTTTAGATAATTCTTCAACCTTTCCTTCTAATCTGGAAATTCTCTCTGCCTCCACAACACTCATATAAATTTATTAAAAAAGCTATAAAAGCTTGCATCTAGAATATTTAGGTTTGGATAACCTGTAGTATTTCCATGTTAATTGGTATATAACTGCCATTTTTTAAGCACATGCTTTAAGTTTTATATATTGGTATTAGATAGTAGTAGTGGCAACAAAAATTCCAGTAGAAGCTATTCCTGAAAAACAAAAAGTATACGTTAAAGGTGGATGGCTTTCAGTAAGAGAGGTAGCTATGAAATACGGAAAACACTTAACGACTACACCAATTGATATTCTAAGATGGTTAAGAGAAAAAGGAGAACCTGTATATTTCTTAGATTTTGTTAAAGAATTAAATCTTAATAAAATTACAGCATATTATACTTTAAGAAAACTTGAAGCAAAAGGTTTAATAGTAAGAATAGGTAAAAGAAACGCTCTTATAGGATTAACAGAAAAAGGTTATTATGAAATAGAGTCGGCCACCTTTAAGTTTAAACAACCATGATCGATGTTAAATATCTTACCTCATTGCGAATGGAAATACAAAATATATTGAAAATGCTTGAAATGGGTAAGCTTGATGCGGTTAATCAATATTTCAAAGAAAGAGCTACGGATTTTAAAATCAATACATATAATCTAGAAGGAGCATACAGGCTTATCGCAACTGGTTTATCTGAATACATGTTCAAAATATTAGCTATTGATGAGTCTGTCAATAAGATAAATCACATAAACAAGTTATTACAATTCATTGATGAAGCTAGAGGAATCATGGAGGTTGCAACATCTCTTAACATTGATCTATCTACCGAACTGAAGCTTAGAAAGATAGGCGAACTTGATGGAAAGCCAATTTACTCTATCTGAAATAATATGGATAGACATAAACTTGAAAAAAGAAGATTTAATATTGATACTGAGCCAGTCAATATTGATTGAGAAAGCATGGCTAAGATAGGAATTGAGGGAATTTTAGTAGGAGGTTATACTAATGAAGAAGCTAAATCAGGGATAACTGTTGTAGTGGTTGATAAAAATTACAATGTTGGCGGGGTGTCTCAAAGAGGAGGCTCTCCTGCAACTATGGGAACAGACCTATTAACTCCAAGTCACAGAAAAGACCAATCTGTAAACGCTATCGTACTAACTGGGAGGAGCGTATTTGGGTTTATGGCTATAAGCGGTGTTATACTTAGTTTATACAATATGGGAAGGGGTTTTAAGATTGCAGGCTTAAGCATTCCAATTGTAGCTGCTGCAGCGATCTTTGACTTTTACGGTAATAATATTCTACCAACTGAGGAATGGGGTTTTAAAGCAATGGAGAAACTATCAACCGAAATACCTGTAGGAAGATACTGGGCAGGTAGAGGTGCAATGGTAGCTAAATTGGGCGGTGCTAAGTTCATGAAACCTGGCGGACAGGGTTATTACGAGATTGAAAAAGGCAAGGTAAAGGTAGGCGTTATATCGGTTCTTAACAGCATAGGCAACATTTACGACCTTGACGGAAGCCTATTAGCTGGAAACAAGGCTAAAAGCATTGAAAATCATAACGTAATGGGCACAACATTAGGTGTGGTTTTAACCAACGCAAAGTTATCTAATTCAGAAGCATGTAAACTAGCTAGCGTGGTTGAGAACGGCTTCTCATCTGTTATAAAGCCATACAACCTCTCTTTGGACGGAGACACAGTGTTCACCATAGCCACTAACGAAGTTGAAGTCAATTTCGATAACCTACTCGAATTGGCTTACGAAACAGCAAGGAGGTCTGTAGTTTCAGTATATAAGGGATAAAAGAAGCACATCCGTCCTATTTTTGTTAAGTCAAAGATATGAACAAGGTAGTCACTATTAGATTTTATTTTAAATTAGTAGAGCGATTTTATTAACCAGAATGCAGATCCGTTTTGAATAAAATTCAATCATTTTAGAGGGGAGCTCATGACTAGGAGGGCATTTTTATTTTCTTGCTCCCCTCTGAACTATTGTATTAAATTCCAAATATAAATTTTTTCATATAACTTCCTATTTTTCATCACGATTATGTTGCGTCTATCCAACCTTTATAAGTTATTGGACAGAATCTAACCAACTTTTCACCGAAATTCGCAATTTTGCTATTTGTTGGAAAATTTGTATCATTTTTTATCAATGTACGTAAAGAATAAGATTATACTAAAAATTAATTAATTCAAGTTATTAATGCAAAAATTACCAACAATTTTCCATCCTTAATAACTACTTTATTTCATAATTTATGATATTTTTCATGCTCACTATTATTTTCTTGTAACAGCCATTACACTACCTACTATAACAAGAATTAGTCCTATAAGTAGGCCTCCCAATGTATTTATTGCACCTAATATGGCTACGATTATATTTATTATCAACCCAATTCTTCTATTCCTTAGTTTCTCTGATCTTAATAATGTCAATGAAACAATAATAATTATTAAGCCTATAATTGCTCCAAAAGCGAAAAGGAAACCTGCTTCACTTAAAACACTCCCTTCAGTATATCCTGGCGCATTTAAACCTGACAAAAAGCCTCCTAAAGATATAACAATAAAGTATGCTACCAATCCACCTATAATGTAAAAGGCACCACCTATAACGGATAAATAGATAGGTATATTTTTACTCATAAAAATATTTTACTAGCTTTGTATTTATTTTTAACTAAATTATATAACACCCAAGAAAACCGTCTTAATGCGACTCATGTACGCAGTTCAAATTTTCGGATAAGTTTAGCCTAAATGAAATTATACAATAATAAAATGCAAAAACTAGTTAAAAAAAATAATCAGCTCTTCAGAAATGGATTGAACAGATTGACTGAAAATGATTTATTATAATTAACATAACACATAAAGGTAAAGGACATGAAATTTATAACTACATTATAGATTTGTTAAAACAAAAAAATTTAAAGTGCTGAAACAGTGATTTCTTTTTGAAATGTATTCATTAGTGTTCATTCCTCAAAATGCTTGAAAAATCATAACTTATATATGATTAAATTGACCTCTATTAATTCTTTCTATAAGTTCTAAAACCCTATGCTTTATTTCATCTCTTACATTTCTCGCTTCTTCTAAGGACATTTTAGCTGGATCCGGAATATTCCATTCTTCAACATGCTTTGCGTATACTACTGGACATTCATTACCGCTACAGACAATTATTGCTATATCGGCTTTCTCTTGAAGTTCTCTGGTCATAATTTGAGGACGCTTATGACTTATATCTATGCCATCTTCAAGCATGAGCATAACAGCGTTCTGATTTACCCTGTCTGCTGGTTTTATGCCTGCACTTACAGCTTTCCAACCACTAGGAGCATATTTATTGAAGTATGCTTCAGCAATCTGACTCCTAAAGGAATTCTCAACACAAGCAAATAAAACTGTTTTAGATTGCATGTTGGTTAATAAATAAAATTTTTTATTAATAAGTCTGATCAATAAACAGAGTGAAATTTGAAGAAAAAATTGAGATATTAAACTATAAATTGGTACGAAGTGATAAAAAAACGTGAAAAGAATGAATTATAAAATGATTTAGTATACTTCTTCAAAAAATAACGAATTCTTTTTAAGGAAAAATAATAAGAAAGTATAGAATAATGACCTTATAAGAACAGGCAGTAAAATATACATCAGTAATAATAAAACAATTCATAAATGAACATTATAATAAGGAGGCTTTATTGTTTAAAGGACCTTGCATCAAAGGATTGAAGGACTTATCTCTACTTATATTTCATCTCTTAAAACCTTAAACATATAAACTGCATATGTACTTAATTGGAAAAGAAATTTTCGCTGGAAAGCTGCGAGTAATGTGCATGTATCAGGGGCGTTACTAAGTAATAGGAGTGTTACTTATCTATTTGAATGTCTATTTTCCTATGAGGATCTTTTATAAGCCCACAAATTCTTCTGCTTAAAACTGTATTGGCTTTAGAATAAATTTTGGTTACTTATAGAGATATTTCAATAACATCAGAAGAATCTCGATGAGAAAGCTGGGAAATGCTTAGAAAAATAAAAGATAGGGTCGTTAAATTCCTAGAAGAAGCATCTACAATAGAACTTACACTTTATTAGTTAGGTAACTTTGTTTGGAAAGAATACACTTTTAAAGAAGACGATGAACCGATATAAACTATACAGGGGATAAAAGATTTAATTTCTATCGAATTTGCATCTTAAAGATTTTTTATCTCTCTCCTCGAAGTCTTTATCCATTCAACAATCTCTTTCTCATGAATCTTAGAGAAAAACTCTCCTAAACGCTTTGCAGCTTCTTTAGTTTCTTCTAGTTTCTTCTTCCTTAATTCTTCTTCTAAAGCTTTCCTTACGACATAGTTTATGTTGATTCCATGTTTCTTAATTTCTTCTTTGAGATCCTTGGGAATTCTTACAGATATTGTAACACTCATATATAATATAAGAATCGTAATACATAAAAGCTTCAAATTGTACAAATTAATTTTCAAATTTATTTTTCAAGAAAAGTTATTTAGTGCCTTGAACTCTTTCTTTAGATTTTTCTACTCTCAATATTTCGAATAGAAGTGACGCTCTAGATAGGAACAATCATCGTTTACTATGTTAATTAAGTACCGAATACAAAAGCTGTAACTTCTTCAAGAAGAGCTTAAACAAAAAAATGAATATATCTTTTTTGATATTTATGAAAAGATTACTTAATTTTTGCGAATAAATAAACAATTAACCTTATAGTGAGCCATTTGTTAATAACCTTAATAAAGCTTAAGTTCAATGGAAAGTTTTTCTTGATTAAGAGCTCCAACCTAATAAAGAAAATTTTCAAAATAGATTAGGTTTATATTCCTATAGTATATATACAGTATATATGAAAACTATAATGATAAGAGATGATGTTTACAATAAGTTAGCCAGAATTAAGGGTGACAAGAGTTTTAGCGATATCATAGAAGAGTTAATAGAAGAATCTATAAGCCTACGAAGGAAAAAGATCGAAAAATACTTCGGAATACTTAAAGAAGAAGAAACAGAAGAATTAAAAAAGGAAATTTACGAAATGAGGAAAGATTTAAATGAAAGTATTGTTAGAAAGCTCAGCAATTATTGAATATCTAAAAGGTAATATATACGTAAGAGAGTTACTTGAAAAAGCCGAGGATTTTTACGCAAGCAGTTTATCAGTATTTGAAGTACTACTAGGAAGAGTAAAAGAGGATGAAATTCTAGATTTTCTCTCTTCTTTTAAAATAGTGCCTTTTACTAAAAAGGATTCCATCCTTGCATCTAAAATCTATAAAAAGCTTAAGGAAAAGGGGAAGTTAATAGGAATAGTAGATATTCTAATATCTTCGCAAGCTCTAAATAGGGAATTAACATTGGTCTCCAAAGATACTGATTTTTTAAAAATAAAAGAAGAATTTATAGACTTTAAAATTTTATATATTAAATAATGTCCATTTTAATTAACTATCAAGAACAAAACAAATGCATTATTACAACAGCTTTAAACTAATCATAAAAATTCGTTTAAAGATTTTTTGTAACATTTAACAAAGAATTTATAAAACATAAAGAAGAGATTCTGATAAATACGGGAATTGAAGTTATTAGTGGGGAATAATCTTGGTTATGTCCTGGAATGTATACTTCACAGAATTTCTGTTCAAGATTAAGCTTTTCCCCTGATTTATATAAATGGGAGTGGTTCTCTTAGCTTCTTACTGCCCATCAAATGCGAGATGTAGCTAAGAATCAATTGAGGGGAACGATGAAACGCTTTGGAAAGAGAACCCTTACTTTTTCAAGGAGTGGAGGAAGTCAGTATGAAGTGCTAACGTTATATATAATTTCTCAAGTATTGCAACGCCTATATTTTGCCAATAAGATTCTCTGCTATATCATTAGATTGTGATATTGCAACAACAATTAAATTCTAAAATAGCTTAACAATTTTAATTAGAAAAATATTGAATTTTTATGAAAGAAATTTTAGAGAAGATATTTAAAGAAATAGATGCGAAATACGAAGAACATTTAAAGCGCGTTCAAAGATTAATAAGACAACCTTCTGTTAGTCCTTTAAACATTGGAGTGAGAGATTGCGCAGAGCTTGTTAAGGAAATGTTTTCAGAAATAGGATGCTCTGAAGTTAAGCTTGTTGAAACAAAAGGTAATCCTGTAGTTTTTGCAAGATATAATGCGAATGCTGAAAAGACTGTTCTCGTTTACATGATGTATGATACAATGCCTGCAGATGAAGAAGGCTGGATAGTAAATCCCTTTGAAGGAAAAGTAATCGATATGCCTCCTTTTGGCTCTACTCTTGTTGCGAGAGGAGCTGTAAACACAAAGGGTCCATTGGCAGCTTTTCTCAATGCTGTCGAATCAATAAAGGTAATAGCTGGAGAATTGCCAGTCAACTTGATATTCGCAACTGAAGGAGAAGAAGAATTGGGTAGCAGACACTTGCCTGAGTTCATCGAAAAATACCAATCTGAACTTAAGAAAGTAGATGTTTTATTCTTTCCTACAGCTTCAGAAAACAGGAGAGGGAAGCCTATAATACATCTAGGAGTAAAGGGGATTGTCTATTTTGAATTGGAATTGTCAGGAGAAAAATGGGGTAAAGGGCCCACAAAGTTTGGTATCCACGGAAGCAACAAAGCATGGATAGATAGCCCAGTTTGGCGCTTCATTCATGCTTTATCTACGATGACAACGAATGATGGAAACAAGGTATTGATCGATGGTTTCTATGATAAGGTAGCGGTTCCAAATGAAGAAGATGAGTATTTGCTTAAGGAACTATCGAAAACCTTTGATGAAGAATCAATTAAAGAGCAGCTTCAAGTTAAGCAGTTCATCGATGATAAGCATGGTATCGATGCGCTTAGATTGTATCTATTCTCTCCAACCTTAAATATAGATGGAATTTGGGGTGGATACATTCAGGAAGGAACTAAAACACTTTTACCGCATAAGATAACTGCTAAAATGGATGTAAGACTTGTTCCTAATATGAATAAGGAAGATGTGTTGCCAATTATAAGGAGACATTTGGATAAGCATGGATTTAAAGAAGTAGAAATTAGGATGCTCGAAGTAGGATACAACCCTGCAAGAATGAGTTATAAAAACAAATATGTTAAAGCATTGATAAAGGCAATCGAAGAAATGAATAAAAAGCCTGAAATATGGCCCACGATAGCTGGAAGCGCACCTTTTTCAATGTTTCATGATCCACCACTTAATCTGCCATTCATTGAAGGTGGTCTGGGTCATGGCGGCCTAGCACATAGTCCAAATGAATACCTAGTGGTAGGTGAAGGCGGGCCTACAAGCGGTTTAAGAACATTGGAGAAGTCCTATGCGGCAATACTTTATAATATAGCTGAAGCTTAACTAGGTTAAAGCGTTCAATAAATCCACAAACCTTCAAACAAAATAACGGTAACATTTAACTCAAATGATTTCATAATACAATTATTATCATATAAAAAATAATTTTATGATATAAACACTAAAAAGTAAAAATGATGAAAATTTGTTAATGCTATAGTATGCATAAATATATAAAATATTCAATGTATATAGAATTATATTTATCTCTGTTTGTACTATGAGTTTAACTATTTTCTTTCACGAATTTTACTTTACAATTTGTCTTTATAAAATGATTAAACTTTAATTTTGTAAATATCTGCTAAAAAAATTATAATCTAAATCCAAGTATCTTATCCATCGTTGACATAATCTTTTTCTTCTTAGAATCTTCAATTTTCGTTAAGCTTTCCATCATATCATTCATTATTTCTTTTCTTTTATCTTTATCAAGCTCAGTAACTTTGGAAAACAAGATCTTCATTATTTTGTATCTTATATCATCATTCAATGATGATGCTTTATTCAATGCTTTAGAAAATAATGCAACCCTGTCTTCTTTATTTAATATTGGCAATATAATTTTTACCATCTGATCCATCATTGCTTCTCTTTGATTTCTTTGAGCCCATGATCTTATAGGAATAAGCAATACTATACCCCATGACATTAAAGCTAAACCTATATAAGTTAAGTAAGAAAAGTCTCCTGCATTAGGTACGCGAGGAAAACTGTCAACCATAACATTTAAGTATCCATAAAAGAAAGGAATTAGACCTGAAACTAATATAGAATTTTTAATTAAAGTTTGTTTGAATGTTTCAAAAAAGAATGGATCGCCTATTTTTATTTTGTAATAACTTCTTAAAATAATCAAATATAAAGATGATATAACCATTATTAGTTCCCCTTCAATACTTCCTGCCAACACATTTCTTGTAAAAGGAATTGCTCCACCAAAAAAGTTGTGGAAGCTGAAAAGTAAAAATGTAATAGCAACGATTAAGTAAAACTCTTTTAAAGCAGTGGCCCAAAAAGAAGACCATTTTCCTACTAATATTCGTGTGATCCTGTTTCTCATTTTCCACATACCCCTAAAAGGTATTATTTGTAGCAGTCCTAGCAGAATTACAAAAAATAGAGCATACCAGTTGCCTTTTGGTATGTCTCCAGGTGGTGCATTAGTAAATATAAACTTCATTCCTAGCCCAATAGCTACGATGCCTCCTGCTAATATTCTACCATCCCCAAAAATAAGATCAGGCCTAAATAGCATCCTAACAGGTCTTCCAAAAGCAGATTTTAAACATAAAGGTATTCCCCAAATTCCTATATCTATTGCTAAGCCGATTATAGAAAAATATTTAATCCATGCTGAAGAAGCAGTTATAATCAAATAACCAAACGCAGGTATTCCAACCATAGAAAATACTCCTATTATAAACCAAGGAGACCTGTATTGAGTATATTTAATAGAGGTTTCAACAGGCCAAAGCATGATCGTAGTAACTGTAGCCCATGCTGCTATAACAAGACTAATAGGAAAATCTAAAGAAGTAAAAATCGCTGCTAACAACCAGTAAACGACCAGTATTGGGAGGATTCTATTTTTGAAGCTAGGATAAATAGGTAATCGGAACTTATACATGTAACTTACATCAGCATTTTTCTAGCTTCTTCAGGTATCAATTGCATTATTGATTCTCTTTGTTCCTTAGATAATTTAGCCAAAACCTTTTTCATAGTTGTCATATTCTTCATTCTGCATTCTGAATGGCATATCATCATAGAAGAAACCATGGCCTGTATGTCTCTCTTTCTATAATCAGGATTAACCTTAAACAGTAAATTCATGTGTGTATTAATTAACTTATCTCTATCTTCTTCATCAAAATCTTCTGCTAAAGATTCTAATCTAGTATATGTTATTTTCTTAAGTTGGTCGTCGTTTAGCTTTTCTAATGCATTCATCATCATTTTCATCGCATCCGCTCTTTCCTCATCATCCATTGAAGCAAAAGACTTCAATCTTTCTTTTATCATCGTTCTTCTTAAGTTTTCATCTGCAGATGCTAAAGTCTCCATCATACTGGAAATAGCTGAAGTTGTCATTTTCCCCTCTGCGCTTTCCTCCTTTTTAGCACTTTCTAACGTCGTTTTTGAAACTGTTTTTGATTTCAATGCAGCTCCGACTCCTGAAACAATTACACCTAGAATCACTAGTAAAATTCCTGTATATAAAGCTGAATAATTTATATAGTACCCAACGGGAACCAATATAATACCAACTATTAGTATTATTATGCCTAATACTAATGCAGTTAAATTCATATGAAATTAGTATCATATGTCATATTTATATTTTCTCTTCATTCCAATCTTCTGCAACCTTTCCGCATAAAAAGCAAAGCCTACAAGATCTTAAAGGTTAATCTTTTTCATGCTACCTACTTATATACTATGAAAATCCATGGTTTTTGACAATTGTTAATACACATTGTTTCCTTCAGATCGCACATTCGGTTCTAAATGTAACTTATGAATTAAAAGATAGTTGAATGTGTGTCTAAAATCCTTCAATTTTCTTTCCTAAATTCGTTCTTAATAAATCTCAAATCACTCCAGCATTAAATGATAACTTTTCTTTCTCAATCTCCAATACTTTATTTTCTCCTCTGATTTTATTCTCTGCAAGATAATAACTGTTTTCTTTAATTTTTTCAGTTTTTCTTCCTATAGCTTGAAAACGGCTTTATAAATATTTGGAAACTCTTCATAAATTTAGTATCCGCCTCTTCACCAACTTTGAAACTGTTGTTTCATCATCACTTACGAAGTGCAATTCTTTCCTAAATATAACTCTTTAAAGCCCGATTTCAAAGAATTGAGGTATATCTAGCATGGCCAAGAACAAAGGAACAGGTATGATTCCTTCATCTAAGACATCCCTACTTAAAACGAATGCTTTCTTCATCTTACCTAATACCCTTAACTTTTTTTTGACTTTACCAAATTTAACTTCAAAACCTATCAGTTCATCACCCTGCCTTATTACGATATCGACTTCGCCATTTCTCTTAACATAATTTATCCCATAATTTCTAGCCAAATGTGAAACAACCAAAGCTTCTATTAGTTTGTTCTCATCAGGAACTTTACTCATTGTCCATTTAGAGAAAGCTAGATAAATTAAGGGATCTATGAAATAAAATTTTTTTAATTTCCTTGGTAAAATCTTAAGATTATTGACATCTATTGCTTCAACGATTTTAAGAATAAATAACTTTTCTAGAAAATCTACATAACTTATCGCGGTCTTAACACTTCCTGCACCATATTCTTTAGATATACTATGGAAACTTACTTCTGAAGAGCTTTGCTCGATAATTGCTTTAACGGTTAATTTAAAGAATCTTTCACTTCTTTTCAGCTTATATATATCGCTTACAATGCTGCTTATGAAATCGAAAATTGCAGAGTCGCTTAGTTTTCCTTCAGATATAAAACTCTTTATTGAATTGGGAAAACCGCCAGTTATTAGGTATTTCTCCAACAAGTCAGATAGCTTAGGTAAATAGGCTTGGTAGCTAAAGTAGTTTTTTAAGACAAAATCCAAGTCGCCCTGTGGAATATCTATTCCGAAAATTTTTACGTATCTAGAAAAAGATAATGGCAACATGAGTATTGTTTTGCCATTGCCTCTTCTTCCGGGAAAGGTCTCAACCTCCTTTTTAGCTTCCATAGATAACGAACCTGAAAGTATTAGGACATCTTCATTGAAATCTCCTTTATCTATCCTGAATTTTATTGCTCTATACCATTCTTTAGGAAAAGTTACCTCGTCAAGGATTATGTAAGATGTCTTTATTCCTTCCCTTTTCTTCAATTTTAAATATGAAGAGATAACCTCATCTAGTTCTCGGTAATCTGCTAATTTATCACATGAAAAATAAAATATAGATTTAGGATTTACCTTTTCATCTAAAAGATTCTTTATCAAAAGGATTAATGAAGTAGATTTTCCTACCTGTCTAGGTCCAAAAACGAAGTTTAACGAATAAGGTTCTAAAGAAAGATTTTCTTTAATTTTTGGATCCCATTTTATTGGTGATTCAAGATACCTCTTGTAATATTCATTTTCTATGATTAAATCTGGGGAAACCCACCATGGATTTTGTTCCTCAATCATTTGTGTAATCTAAATCCACAAATACTTATAAATGTTGTTTACTTTAAGTCCATAAGTATTTAAAAATAATTTTAGTTTCTAAGGCTAGCCAAATCTAACGAATTAATTGTGAGAACTAATCGAAGCTAAGAAATTAATAGAAGAATTTCTAAACAGTGAAGAGAGAGCATTGCTCGATATTGTAGTGGATCCGGATGAGAAGCAATTCCGCCTAAACTTGCTTTCAAACAAGCTGGAGAATACATACTCTCAATATTCAGAAAGAAACAAGAGAATGTTTAAGCATTAGCTTTTATTTTTTATAGAACAAACAGACATTAAAAATAATTTGCATAAAATATTATTTTTAAAATTGTTCCATACTTTTTGTAACAAAATTACTGCAATTAATAAATGCATAGCAAAAATAGAGAAATAAATTTTAAAAATAGAAAATTACTTATGCTTCCTTACAAAAATAGCGATCAATATAGTTATTATGCTAATTATTAAAATCAAAATACCTATATTCAGAAGATGAACAGGATAGGTAGTTGGAGATTGAACATTTGATGAAGGGCCAACAAAATTATCTTGAAGAATTAAGGGGGCCAAAGGTTCTTGAGAGAAGTTGAAGGCATTGAGCATATTATTGGCTTGGATCACCCTGGGATATATTGGATTTAAACCAAATATAACATCTACGAACTTTATAAAAGAGGCAAATTCATATAGTGTATGATCAATATAATGATGTTTTGCATATGGAGATATTATTAATGTAGGAACTCTGAAACCTAAGCCATATATATCAACTTGAGGAGGAGGTACATGATCATAAAAGCCACCGTAGTCATCCCATGTTATTATAATCGCAGTGCTCCACCAATAATTGCTCTGCATGACTTGGTTAACCAAATAAGTTACATAATCCATTCCGCAATCGCTTCTAGCTGGGGGATGCTCACTCGGCGATATTCCTTTACAAACTTGGGGATAATCAGGAGGCACCCATGAACCAGGTATTATCCAAGAAACAGCTGGCAAGCTACCATTTTTTATATCAGATATAAACGAAGCAGTATTGAATACGTGATCCTTAAGTTCTGAAGGGTTCTTCCTAAAATAGTCAAACAACGGTAATACATTCCATATAGTTGGCTTTAAAGGATTAGTATTACCATCATACCATTTCCAAGATATATTAGCCTCTGATAATTGTTCTGCCAAAGTAGACCAGCTTAAATCCAGAGTGCTAAGAGTTGGATCTCCAACATTATTTATTATTCCTTTTTCATAAATCCAGCTTGCGTTAATATCTACAGGCCCATTGTTTCCTGAAGCTATGTACAAATGATTAGGGAAGCTTGGACCCATAAGGGAGGAGAAAAAGTTATCAGCTAAAACAAAGTTATCAGCGTAGGACCAATAATTAGGTATGTCTGACCTATCATAGTATCCCATTGTTAGAATACTACCTTCTGCATAAACAAAGCCATCCATTTTACCGTTATCATAGGCAAGGTGCGCTACCTGCCATGAATGCGACAAATCCCTTCCCAGACTTTCACTTGATAAGTGGAAAGGTTGAGATACGTTTCCTTCGAGTTGTTCAGGATCGGATATCCCTGGAGGTAGTTCATCACCGACCAACATTACATTCTGATCAATATCTAGATGGAAAGGAAAAATCCATTCATCTTGTTTGGGGCTGACTGGAAGGGCAATTCCTGCTGGAAAACCATTAGCCCCAGGATAGGTCCCAAAATAATTATCAAAGCTATGATTTTCTTGAATTATGAATATAATATGATCAATTCTTCCACGTTGCTACGCCAAAGAAGGTTGAATGATGAAAAGTAGCAAAATTAAAGAGAGCATTATGGCCAGTGTTTTCTTTATCATCTGTGCTAATTTAGCGATTATACATAAATATCTTTTACATTTCTTTATCTCACATAATCCCTTCTAATAGCCTCGACCAGAAGAGGATCGGATATAAAGTATAAATCATTATTTTTTTCTATAAAACCATAATAAGTAAGCTCTTTCAAAAAATTTGACAATTGCTTATCGCTTACATCTGTTATAATTCTCAGACTTCTTTTTAATTCACTCCATCTCGAAGGTCTTATTAAAGTTTTCATTATTTCTATGTATCTCTTTCTTGCTATTTGCCTGGAATTTAAAAAAATTCTTGAACTCTTCTGCAACCAATTTAGAGCCTTCATCAAAGAAGACTTCCATGTTCTCCATAACCCTTTAATAACAATCATCCAGTGCTTTGCTCAAGCAATTCTTTCTTAAGTACCTCAAGCTCGTTTTCCATATTGAAGATATCTTCTTTATTTGTCTTAACTTCAAGAGAAAAATACAACAACTAACACCCCCTAATATTTGCTTACATCCCATGTTATTAAAAACTTAGCTCTCGATCCTCTTCTGAATTTAACTTTTAAAGCGAATGATATTACTAACTATACTTAGTAAAATTCATTAATATTATAAAGTATAATTAGTAATATGAAAAAGGAAGAAATACTAAGAATACTTTTAGATTGGAATTTTTGGAAAAAAGATTTAGAATGCGGAATAGAAAGATCTGAATATGTTGAAAAAGCTTTCCGTTTTCTCCAACCTAATATGATAGTTTCCTTAATAGGAGTAAGAAGATCTGGAAAATCTGTGCTAATGAAGCAAATTGCTAAAAAATTAATGGAAAAAGAAATGGTGAATAAAAGTGAAATATTAATCGTTAATATTGAAGATAAAAGAATTGTTGAAAGAAATCTTAAACTTATCGATGACTTCTTTAACGTTTACAATGAAGAGATGAGACCGATAAGAAAACCGTTTGTTTTTCTTGATGAAGTCACAAAAATTCCTCAATGGGAGAAATGGGTAAGAACTATGCACGAATTGAATAAAGCAAAAATTTTAATTTCTGGTTCAACATCCCAGTTAACAAAAGGCGAGCTTGCAACTTTGCTAACGGGAAGACATATTGATATTGTCGT
Source organism: crenarchaeote SCGC AAA261-N23 (assembly GCA_000375685.1). Lineage (GTDB taxonomy): Archaea > Thermoproteota > Thermoprotei > Gearchaeales > Gearchaeaceae > AAA261-N23. The sequence goes on along the minus strand of AQVQ01000009.1, from coordinate 13,073 downwards.
TTTTCCTTTAAGCTTTGTTGAATTTCTACAGTTTAAGAATTTTCAAATTAAAGATAAGCTAGATGCCCTTGTTAAGGAAAACGATATTAAAGCCTTCTTAAGAGAATATATAAGATTCGGCGGTTTTCCAGAAGTTGTATTAACAAAAGATGAAGAAACGAAAAAGGCGATTCTTTTAACATATTTCGATGATATAATAGAGAAAGATGTGGTTGAAAGGTATAAAATCAGAAAAACGGAAAAGCTGAAAATGTTGGCAAAATTTTATATTTCAAACATTTCCTCTCCTATAACATTTTCATCACTAGAACAATTCCTAAACACAAATTCAGTTACAATAGAAAAATTTTCCTATTTATTAGAAGAAGCTTTTCTAATTTTTTTTATCAAAATTTTCCATCCTTCAGTTAAAAAACAAGAAAAGGTAGCAAGGAAGGTTTATTCTATAGATGTTGGCCTTTCCAACGCTATTGGCTTTAAAATTGAGGAAAGCATTGGTAAGCTAATGGAAAATATTGTAGCTATAGAGTTGAAAAGGAGAAATCCTCTTTTAGAAATTTATTATTGGAAAGAATATGGTAAGGCTGAGGGTAAAGAAGTTGACTTTGTAGTAAGAGAAAACTTCAATGTTAAGCAACTAATTCAAGTTACCTATGTAAGCAGCAAGGACGAAGTTGAAAAAAGAGAGACTGAAGCCTTGATAAAAGCTTCTGATTTACTAAAGTGTGAGGATTTGCTTGTAATTACATGGGATTATGAAGATACAGTTGAAAGCGGCAACAAAAAAATAAAGTTTATGCCGTTATGGAAATGGCTACTTAATTTCTAATTAGCCCTTAAATAATTTCTTTCAATCCTTTTTTGGAATTAGCATTATAGAATTTGAGTATGATTAGAGACTGAGTTTTTACCCGTTTTTCATAAAATCTAGTTTCACATTGTTTCCTTCTCAGAAGAACGTTAACTGAACCTCTTCTTCTATCCCCTTGTTTTAAATACTTTCCAACAAGAATTCGCTATGCAAACAATACTTAATTTAATATCTAAATCATCAGTAACTTTTCCTATTTCATCTGTTTCATTTCTAGAAAGCAATTTAGATTTAATGAATATTTTATGCTTTCCATAGATTATGCGGAATCCTCTTAACACTAACATGACTAGCAAGATTATTAAATTTGAATAAACTCAAGAATAAAGAACAGAGAATTAATTATCTATACAGTAAGCTTGTTTTTTATTAAAATTAACTTACTCTTAACGAAGAGCGAATTCCGAATTTATCTATGCAATTTATTAGAAATTCAATGAATCGATAACTTTTTTAATCAATGGAATTCGAGAAGTCACTTCATCTACAGTTATTGTAGCTTCATGGAAACCATTTATGTGCAAAAAGAAAGCCGCTTCCCAAGCTCTAGAAATTTCTTCACCTAGCTTCAGAGCAGCCTTATCTAACAAGCTAGTCGTCCATCTACCCTTATTTTCAGCTTCTTTCACTTCATCTAATCCTTTCGCAATTGCCAAAGCTTTTATCGATTCTTCTATAGCCTTATATAGCTTTTCACTTGATTGAACAACATCTCCTTTCTCAGATAACTTTACTCCTTCATTGAACATAGCAATAGCCAATTCTTTGTGAACTTTAGAAGATGTATCAGGATCAATATTCAAGAATTTGAGAATTATTTCAACTATCTGAGTTAAATCATAACCTTTTTCCTTCAATCTCTCAGCTACAGACTTAGGAATTTCCACATTTTAATATAATATTTTTAGCTTAAATTCTGGTTTTAAAAATGTTTTTTGTAAGACATAATAAGATTAAGCTACCAATGAGAAAATTGAAATGAAGAGTCTGTTTATTAGTACTTAAGTGTATAAATATAAAAAAACTCGTAATTCTAAAAATGAATTGATCAAAGTTGAGATACCTAAATATATTGCTTAAAGGTTTCGTAAATATGTTGCAGAAAAATATGGCTTCAGAAAGGGTGCTTTGTCCAAAGCTATAATAGATTTAATCGAAATAGAAATAGATCTTCAAAGTTTCTTAACTCTAATATAGTTAATCTTGTAGGTTTAGGAAATCTTTCTGATAACAAATGGGAAGGCGAGGATTTAGTTGAAGCGTTAAGGAAAAGAATAAATGTACCTAATTGACAATAACATATTACTTGAGGTACTCTATAAAAAAGCAAACGGAAAGAATGCTACGAATTCCTTAACTAGTAAAAATGAAAATAATTATGTTAGAATTCCTACAAGCGTTTATGAAATTTATCATTATAAAGAATTTTGAGCTTATTAAAGTAAATCATCGAAAATATTGAAGAAATAGGTCTTACTAAAATTCTTAAAATTCAAATTTTTATACTTTAAAAATAATTTATGTTCATGGGCGAAGAAAGTACTAGAGAATTTGAGACCAAAGTGAAAGAGTTGCCGGAAGGCTACCCTGTTTATTGTATTTACATTCCAAGTGGGTTTGATTATGAATTTGAAAAAGATCTTATTGACACCTTAGCTAAGTGGGGAGAAAATTTAGGTAAAAACTTATATGTTGCAACATGGGATATAGGCGATCCTTCTTACGCAAAACTTTCTATGGATATCCAACTTGATAAAACGCCTGCCTTGATCCTCACAGATGATAACAAGCCCAATGTTAATTCGTTTCTAATTAAAATCACTGATATAAGAGTAATAAATAATATAGATTTTTTAAAAGAGATTTTGGGGAAATTATATCAATTGATTTTGATTAAAGAAAATAACAATGCATTAAAACAATATTTAAAAGAAAAGAATGAGATGAAGGTTAAGAATATAGCAAAAGAAGTAATAAAAAATTTGAAGATTAAATTTAAGTTTAGTATATCTTTTGGGCTATTTTCTGTCAGTGTAGAGAATTGATGAATATTCACCCACAAGAACTAAAGGAGACCAGTAGTATGGATTTGGATATTCTTTTCTTGTAACAAGTTGGGCTGATCTTAAAGCTTCCGCTTTACTTGAACCTTTAGTTAGGCGAGTATAAAATTCCTTCATAGTTAAATAAGCAGCATGATCGTTTAGCTTCCATAGACTAGCTACAATACTCTTAGCCCCTGCACATAAAAAAGAACTGAGCAGGCCAAAAATATCCCCTCCTTCAAAATAGCTCAGCTTAGCTGTTTCGCATGCGCTCAATGTTACTAATTCTGAATTAAGTCTTGTCCCCAATATTTCTTTAGAAGTTAGATATTCACCGTTAGGTAGAATAATGTAAGAACCTAGACCATAATCTTTAGAAGAATAAAAAGCATGGCAAGAGAATGAAATAACTTTGCTGCTCTTCATTTTTTCGATTATCTCTTTCTTTGTATAGTTTCTTACTTCAGTTTTAAGCAATTCAGCTATTTCTTTCGATTCCTGTACTGCATATATTAGGTCATTAGTCGGAGAACCACCTATTACAAGACAATCTCCTTTCGATTCTCTTTCACTGCAATATTTCAAGAGCGTGAGATTGGGAATATATGAAATAGTTTTACTCTCTATAAGTTCTTTCTCTTCAAAATACAGAGCATTAAATGGTACATACCAAAGAACTGAATCCGGTGAAATGCAAAGATGTTTATATTTTTTATTTTTTCTTCAATAGGAGATATCAAAATATTGCTTGCTTCTTTTAATAATTTTTCATTAGTATAAATGTCTTTAATTTTTTCAAAATCTTTAAACTTTTTAAACAAATTATCAATCATACTTTTATTTTTAGACACTTTTAGGATATCTAAATCTCTTTTACTAATGATAAAAACTAACAATTGATCAGAAAGAATAAGATAATCAATTATAGCAGTTTCATCATCAATAAAATTATATGCTTCATTTACATCAATAACATAACCCCTTCTTAAACTTAAATATTCTTTATATTCAGGATTAGTTTCTAATGAAGACCATATCGTCTCAAGTCTTTTGTATATTTCCTTAATATAAGGATTGTTCTTTTTCATCGCTGCATTCAATTCTTCAATTAGCTTTTCTTCAAGATCGAAAATTTCTTCATTGCTAGGTTTCGGAATTTTATTCAGAGAAACTAATTCAATTAGCGATCTTGCTTTCGCTTCTTCAGACTTCTTGAGAGCTTGCTTAATATCAATATTCAATAAAAACCTAACAGCTTCTCTTTTAACTGTCGAGTAAGTGTTGCTGAAATAGACTCTATTTTCCCAAGTTAATTCATACCTCATCTCATCAAGAATTTGCTCTGCTTTATATAACATATTCAAAGCATTATTGAAATTACCTTCTTCCTTATCTATTGTAGCTAAACCTACATAGCAAAAAGCAAGTAAATATTTGGAAATCTCTTTTTCTTCAATGAGTTTATTTAGAATTGATCTAGCTTCATCATATTTTTTCGCTATGTAAAGCTTAAGAGCTAATTTATTTCGATACAGAAAACTAAATTGTTTCATTGCAAGGGATTCAACTATAGCAATAGCCTGCTTCAACAATTCAATTGATTTTTCTATGTTTTCTTCAACCTCTGATAAGTTGAATAAAACATTTGCTTCCTCGCGTTTAAGACCTAACTTTCTATAAATCTCTAGAGCACTTTCTAGATGCATTCTTGCATTCTCATTATCTACAAAGGCTAGGTTTTCTAAAATATATGCCTTTTCCGATTCTGAAGTGGATTCTTGTAATAGATCATTTAAAAGTTCCTTTGCTTGCTCCTTATCCCCCAATTCTGATAAAAGATTAACATAACTATCAAAAGCTTTTCTTTTTACCTCATCACCAGCATACAATGATAAATTGTAAGCTTTATAGTAAAATTCTCTTGATTTATTTAAATCTTGGATAAAATAACGATAAACATCACCTAAAGCTAATAAAAATTCAATTTGAGATGTTTTATCTTGGGTCTTTGAAAGTTCTTCTTGTAAAATCTCAATAGATTTAGGAAAATCGCCTAAACTAGCATATTCCATCGCTAAAGCTATTTTTATTTGAAACCCTTGAAAAGTAAACAGCTTAGGATAACTAACTATCTCTTTTAAAATATTCAATGCTTCTTCATGATTACCGAGCATAGAATAAATGGTGCTAAGCATTTGCATTGCGGAAACTTTGTATCCAATTATAGCATTCACCTGTTCATTAGATATGGAAATTCTGTTGATAAGTTTCATTAATTCTTTTGCAACTCCAAGAGCTTCATGATAACGAGCTAGTCCAAGAAGAGCAGTTATTTTTTGTGAATAAATTAAAAAAATTCCTAAAAAACCTTGAACATTCTTAATTTCTTCAATCAACTTTAATGCATCTTGAAAATATCCTTTATTTATTAAATCCTGAATCTTTTGGAAATCTGAAATCCCCACATCCTAATTACTTATTCAATGATTTAAAGATTATTGTAAGAATATATAGAAGCTTAAAATATTTTTGGTTCCAATCTTTGTATATTTTTTATCAATACCTTTATCTTAATCACAGCTTTGATAGTTTAATAAAATTACGAGCATCTTCAAATTTAAATTTAGAATAGTAGCAGCTTATTTGCAATTATTTATTCCCAAGAAGAAGGTCCACTAATAAACACTTCAGCTTAATATTTCTAAAAAATAGCTCTATCTCATGTATTTTAAGATTGCGAATTACCATGTCTGTGAAATGAAGTTTGTAAGCCTTCATTTTAATGGAAGTTGTATTTTTATATGAAGCCACGCAGCATGTAAACAAAAAATTAAATTTTTCGAATGGCAATTTTATTTCATCAAAGGTCTGGCGGCCCCTAACACTCTTTTTAAAAGGAACTAAGATCGAATAAAAAATTTATAAAGCAAAAGTTCATAGCATATTCTTATCTTTCCTTTAACCTAATTCTTCAGTAGCATGCCTTTTACCATACGGAAAAACTATTTCAGAAATTCATCTTTAGATAACTCTTCCATTATATAATATGAAGCTTTATTTAAAAATTCCCTTTTAAAACCAATTGTTGCCAAATATCATTCATTAACACTTTGTAAAAAGCACGGAACTATTAAGAGACTTAATTTTCCTTGATTCTAAATTATTCGAGGTTTATAAAAGGGAATTGAAAGATAATCGCAAACGTTCGATGAAGGAATCGTTTTGCCAGCTTAACTACATCGCAATGCGAAAAATCTTTGTTTACCGCTGTGCAAAGACCGTGCTTCTTGCAAAGAAAATCATATTATTATAAAATTATAAATCTCAGTTATGAGAGACCGGAAATTAATATTAAGAATTTTGGGATTGTTCATTGCAATGCCAGGATATTACACACTAGCCTACTTGCTCTATGCAATAATTAAACCAGATCAGAACAATCCTTGGTCAACTCTAATCTATACTTTTTCTCAGATAATAGGTTTCATAGCTCTATTTTATATTTCTAAGAGAGAGGATGGAGGTTTTAAATCAATATATATAGGAAGATTGGGTCCAAAAGAAATTACCTTAGCTATATCTCTATGGCTAGTTGCATTTATACTTTGGTTACCTATTAACAACGCTCTAAGCAGTTTAAATATCTCAATATCTAGATGGGGTTACAGTATTGAAGGAATTAATATAATTCCTGTAATGATTTGGGCTATGGGGGCTGCTTTCTTTGAAGAGGCCTTTTTTAGGGGCTATGCGCTAACAAGATTGCCTAAGGTGATTAACAATACTACATTATCAGTTATTATAAGCGTTATTGCATTTGCAGCGATACACTTGAGATATGGGCTAGGGCTTTTTATCTACATGATAGTATGGGCTTTGATAATTTCCTTATTATTCTTAGCTACAAAGAGTACGTGGTCTTGCTTCCTTTACCACGCTATAAATAACTTAATTGTTAACTTCATAATATATGGGGGATAGAATATCTTAACTTCTAGTTTGTTTGAAGCCCAAAATATTTTATAGATGTTTATTTAATTCTCGCAAGCTATGTCTGAGGCCTTCTTCTTAATGTCATGAAATAGCTGGGTCTTTGATAACCTTATAGTAGAGATGAAAAGCTTTTAGCTAATTTCTTCGCATATAATGGATTATCTTAGTCACCTGGTCAATTTATTACTTGACCTACTAAAACAAAATTAGAGAATGAACTTTTCGCATTTGATTGACAGTAAGTAGCACAGAGAATCACCCCATTTATATTTCTCAGGATCCTGAAAAATAGGATCCTCATTGAAAAACGAATATAATTTTGCTGAACGCTCCTTCCTAGTCACATCAAGCCCTCTGTCGAGCAGGGGAGAAGCTTCACTGAATTTCTTAAAAATTCTTATAAAATAATTATTTAAATATATTCATTCTCTCCTAAAGGACGAGGCTTTCATTTATGTAATTATAAATATAGCCGTGCTTAACTTTAAGCTCTAATGTTTTTAATAGCTATTCTTAATACAGGATCAGGTATGTAGTAGTATCCATCATCCTCTGTTATTAGCAATGCATTCTTTAAATTCATAAGTATATCACGCAACACTTTATTGTTTACCATAAGCTCTTTTTTAAGCTCTCCCCATCTCGCTCCTATACTTATGATTCTCAATGCTTTTATGTAATTTTCCCTTTTCTTTCCTTGAAGAAAGTTTTCAATTTCTTCTTCAAAAATTTTCACACCTTCATCTATAACAGATCTTAAAGAATTATCAAAGTTAAGCTTTCTTACACATCTAAAATTCCCGTAATATGCTAACCATCCAGGGTATCCATCCAATCTTTCAACTACTTTCTCTATTTCTTCTATACTTACATTAATGTTGAATTCATTAAATCCTCTAATAAGGAACTCTTTTGATTTCTCCTTGCTAAACGGTTGAAGATTAAGAACTACTGGCTTTCTACCATAGAGCGGAGATGAAGGAGAAGGATTTAAAAGCTTATTGATCAATCCTACCATAGAACCTGTGAAAATGATTCTTATGTTAGAATAGGTATCCCAAATCCTTTTTAGCAATCTAAGAAAATGTATTGAGGAAACATATTGAACTTCATCTAATGCAATAATTTTATTTTTCAATCTAGAAAATATATCCTCAGCAATCCTATTCCATCTTAATTCTAAGAACTTGAGATCTAAACTTATTTCCTTAAGATAATATCCTGACTGAGAAGCTATTGAAAGAACGAAATCTTTAAACTCCCTTTTACCGCTTAAATTTACATAAATACCATCATGTTCTTTAACGAATGTTTTCACAAGACTTGATTTCCCAACCATTCTTCTTCCTAAAACTACAACCCATTCGCTTTTTAGCAATCTTTCTAGCTCTTTATATTCATCATCCCTTCCAAAAAGATCTTTTCTGCTTTCCTTAGGATGAAGATCAAATAACATAGTTACCTATGTAACTAGTTACCTAGGTAACTAAAAAACTTTATGGTTGTCTCGTTTTATTTACTAAAATCTACTAACCTTAAAACTTCCTTATAAAACTCATCCTCAGCAATATAGCCATAAATGACTTTTATTCATAAAGATCTACAAACAATTAGTGTTTACCATCTGTTTTAGATGTTACAATTAGTTTCTTTCTTATAGGTTTTCAAACAATCCTTTTTTCATATTTCCTCCAACCAAATACATATCTTCTTCAGATGTATAGAATTTACCTTCAATAATTATAACCGTATAATCATTTAACAATATAGAATTCATATTCTTTGTTCTCCCTGTCAAATTTTCCTTTAATATATATGGGGAAGCTGGAGAACATCATAAGCCTATAGGAGAGATGAAGTTCGGTTTAGACTCATGTAAGAAGGATGAATAGAAATTTAAAGAAACTTGTCTTTAGATTTACAAAGATAGTCTTGCAGGAATAGAGGATGTAAGAAAAATAAGAAAAATTTTAGGTATATAGACCTTTTGAATTTAGATGAAATAATAAAGAGATACAAAGAATATGATAAGAAATTTTATGCTCTATATTATATATCAAATTCAATATCTTTTTTATAAGTTTTGAACTCCACTTTTAAACTTAATTGTATAGATTAGTAATATCATATTAAATATAAAGGTGAATTTAGGAAAAGATGAATATTTTCCTCAGATCAATAATAATTTGAATATAAAAATTTGACATTTAAATCACTCTTTTAAATAGTTGGTTTAACTTTTAGTAAAGGAAGTTCTAGCTATATGAGAACTTTAAAATTTTACGGAACAAATGAACATTCTCTGACCCCCGCCTTAAAGAGCGAAGGCTTTCATTTGTGTAAACTTATAAGTGTATCTTTTACATTACTCTATCTAGATAACCATCCCCTTTAAAATGTTAAGCATTAATTCATTTGAATCTTTATTTTAATATGATAAATGTTTGAGATACCGAGCAAGAAACTCTTTGAGAAGCTGAGAGAGGAAGCTTTAAAGAAGGATTTATCAATTGAGGAACTTGTTGTAGAAATTCTTTCGAAAGTACTCAATCATCCTTTAGATCCTAGCGAAAAAGTGGAACTTCATCTTAAGCTTGCTGATAAATTCTTAAGAGAAACTGAGGAATTCTTAGCTAAGGGTGATTATGTTCAAGCGTCAGAGAAAGGTTGGGGTGTAGCTGCTCAAATGATCAAAGCTATAGCAACTAAGGAAAATTTGGAGCTTAGAAGTCACGCTAGCTTATGGGAATATTTAGATAAACTTGCTGAAAAACTTCAAGATGTTGAGTTAAGAAGATTATGGTGGACAGCTAATAATCTTGATCAGAACTTCTATGAAAGCTGGATGACTCCAAGAGATGTTAAATATGCAATAGAAGATGTTAAGAAGTTTGCGGAAAAGCTGAAGAAGCTTTTGTAAAGTTAATTCATTTTAAGTTACTTTAGTAGATCATAGATTCTGATGAAATCTAAATGGGACGTGGAAGAAGAATAAATTAATCATCAAACTGGAAGAATAAATGATTTGGAATGTGTCTTGAATATTTTTCCGCACAGAAAATTAATTCCGTAGCTGAGGAAGATAACTATTCTTTGGAATCGAAAGCGTTCGATTACTTTCTTACTCGAAATTTTTTTCTTAGCTTACTTGCTTATTTAAAGCATCAAGTCAAGTCCGTTATATAAAAAATTTAAAATTCTATATGAAGTTTCTCATAAAATAAAGATGTGGAAATTTTAAAAAAAGTGGATAAGCAAGGTAGATTGGTATTTCCAAAAAAATGGAGGGAAAAATATTTAAAGGATGGTATAGTTTTGATGAAAATTGAAGGAGAGAAAATAATTATTGAACCTTCAAAAAAGATTGATCTCACAAAGTTTTTTGACTCAATTGAAGTAAACATCCAATCTGATCTTTCAGAATGGAAAAGAGTAAAAAGAGAATTGTATGAAGTTCGTTGATGCAAGTGTATTTATACATGCTTTCATAAAGCCAAAGAGGGAACTTAAACCCCATGAAGTGAAAATAAAACAGGTAGCTCAAAAAATAGTAAAGAGGATTAATGAAGAAGAGAAAATAGCTATTTCGGTTGCAAATATGACTGAAATAGCTAATCTCTTAGAACCCTATATGTCTTTAGATGGAGCCCTCACAATCGAAGAATTTTTAATTCGGAGTGCTAAATTGGTAACCGTAAACAAACAACAATATTTCGAAGCACTTAAGATAGCAAAAGAAAAAGAGTAGGTCTGAATGATGCTCTAACTTATGTACTGACCTCCTCCACGCGCTGAAGGGCGAGGGTTCCCCTCAATTGATTCGGAGTTACATCTCGCATATGAGGGGCAGTCGAGAGGCTCAGAGAACCTCTACCGTTTAAATTCATTATTGCAATAATATCACGATCATTTTGATAACCGCAATCGCATTTATACAAACTATATGATATTTCATTTTATTTTTAGATTCAGGACATTTAATTGAAGAATAAGCAGAATAAACATTTTTTTACCAACAACTCATGCTTCTTCGCTTGCCAATCGATCCAATATTTAATCTTTATATATTGCATTAAATAAAGCTTTTTCCTAAAATCTTTATGAAGTTTCTTAACTTTTTTAATCATAAAATGATTGAAAGTATAAATGATCTTTTTTACTTCGACAAAGAATGCATATCGAAGTAATTAAGTTTAGATAATTTAGATAATAAAAATTAACTTTATATTATAGATAATAACTATATTAGAATAATGCCTACACTGTTAATTAAGAATGTTTCAGAAGAATTATTGAAGGAACTTAAGAAAATTAAAGCTGAAGCAGGATGTAGAACGTGGGCTGAGTTATTGGAATATCTTGTAAAAATTAAAGTTAATAAGTAAATCGTGATGATAGATGAGAAATATAGAGAGAAGGCTAAGAAAGCTGTTATTGAATTTCTTAAAATGAGTGATGAAGTAACAAGAAAATGGAAGGAAGGGAGCGTTTTAAAAGAATTCGGAAAAGCTAGAAGTCATGAATGAAAGAATTTTAACACCTGATTCCAATATTTTCATAGCAGCATTAAAGCGCGATGAAAAATATAGTAATAATTGCGTTAATCTTTTAGGTAAAGCTGTAGGATCTTTAATATTAGTTGAACCTAGTATAATGCAGAGTTTTAGCTAGAAACGTAGGAATCGAAGCTTCAAGAAAAGCCGAGATATTTTTAGATACAATTCTTTATGATGATCTAATAATCAATTGTGATAAAAGGTTTTGTAAAGAAGCATATACTCTATGTTATGAATAGGGAATATTTCCAATAGATGCTTTATATCTTAAAACAGCTTTAGATTTTAACTCGATATTAATTTCTTTGGATGAAGAAAATTTTATAAGAAAAATTAAAATTAAAAACCCTTCAATCAAAGCTTATCATGTTTCTGAATTTAAAATTGATATCTTATGATCATAAAGATATGATGTGCCATCTCTACTATAATAACAGCTTTAAAAAACAATAAGAGCGTATTTAACTTGATAAAACTGGATAATAGATTCCTTTAGATATTAAGAGTTCAAATAACGATATAAGTCACTGTAATTTTAGCAATATTATTAAGATAAAATAAAAAGGATAATTTTTTAATTTATAAAAAATAATTTGAATGATTTAATGATGTCTGAAGAGAATTTTTATTCAATATTGTGCCTTCTCAACAAGAGTTCTTGCTAAGTCGCTCACAAATAAACTTAAACTAGCTTTTACCATTCTCAGTTTCTATTGATAGAATATATCATTACAGATCATAATAACAAAAGTTTATAGTACATCTGAAAGGTAACAAATGCTCTAAATATTGACACTCTTATAGGAAAGTCTATTATCTTAGTTATGTAATATTGCCTTTATTTTCTAAATTTTTATAAAGGCTATTCAGAAGTAAGCATAGTTATCTATTTCATTTATCACATTAATGAAAAATCCAGGTGGTTCTTCCGGATGACTTCTTGAAGTCTTTGAAGCTTTATAATCTACATAAATTAAAGCTAGAAGAAAAGTCAGCATAACCTTTTTGTTAAACGGTTTGGTGTTATAAATCCTCCAAATTTCTGAATTTATATTCTCTACGTTAAATTTTATTTCTTTAAGCTTTTTATTCATTTCATTCTTATTACATAAAAAGTTGTTAAAAGATGGATCTATATCTTCAAGTTTTATTTTATATACTGAGGAGAACTCTTTCGAAAGAATTTGATATTCTTCTTCAGTAAATTCACGGATGTTAATCATATCAAGCTCATTCAATCTTTCTTTTATATCCATTGCATGATGATGATAAAGAACAGCAAATTGAGCGCTTTTACTTAGTAACTCGATATCCGCAACTGTCTTTTCATCCAAGCCCTCTAAAATTAACTTTTTAATGCGTTTTTCAAGTACTCTTTTTAGCATCCATGTAGAAATAAACTCATGCCCTCTAAAGCTCAAATATTCAATCCCCTTTTCTTTATCTCTAATTAAATGCTTTTGATAAAATATTTTCCCGACATCGTGGTAAATTATTGCAAATTTAACATATTCCTCCTTTAAACTTATATTAATAGATTTCCAGAATCTTGTCTCCTCGAATTTCTTAAAAAATTCAAGGCAAAGATTTATATGCTCATTTAATGTT